>NZ_JBIUHC010000106.1:0-35873 GCF_044627735.1 Cupriavidus sp. CuC1
AGCCTCCTGCAAGGATCGCTTTCTTTTGGTTACTTTTCTTTACGAGCGAGTAAAGAAAAGTGACATCTCACACGTTCTAAAACCGCCAACACCGTACAGCCGCGACAGCAGCTAGAAGCGCCAAAACACGTCCAGCCCATCAACCATCAAAGCCGCTCAGCCGCGCAAGCAGCCAGAAGCATCAAAACCCCGCCCTAAAGAGACACCCCGCGTCAGCGGGCTGTCCTGTTCCCAAAACGATGCGTGCCCGCGCAACCAGCGACGCCGGGATACTCCGCAAACGCGCCATCGAGGCAAGTTGAGACCGCTCGTCTTCGCTCAACACCAGATCCAGCTTCGATCGTCCCATTGGCATGTTGGCATCTCCCGTATCGTCGATACCAACATCCTACAAAAATATAGATCGACGGCCAACGCGCCAGCAGTGAACACCGCAGGCGCGGTTGCCATGTTCAAGGTGTCGCAAGCAAGCTAAGTACGGCCAGGCTCATGGCGGTGACGCCAGTCTTTATCGACGGCTCTGGCACCGGGGCGAAGTATGGGGAATGATTGAAATATAGGGGCTTGCCACCGCTCTTGTTTGAGGCCGAGACCTCTTCGGGGTCAAACACTCCCACAAGGAAAAACATCAAAGGCACCCCCTCGCTGCCGTACTCCGCGAAATCCTCGCTGGTCGTGAGAGGGCGTGTACGGGCCACCTTGTCCTTGCCCAGGCCAGATTGCAGCGCCGCCTCGACGCGTGCGACCACAGCATCGCTGTTCACCACGCCGTGGCCATTGTCGGCAATCGTGATCTCCGGCTCGGGGGCTGCCGCCGCAATTGCCGATGCCCGCGCGACGCGCCGCACACCGTCGGCCAGGAGTGTCCGGACCCCTGACTCGTAAGCGCGGATCGTGCCGCGCAAGACCGCACTGTCGGGAATGATGTTGCCCGAACTTCCTGCCTGGAACGCGCCGACGGTGATGACGCCGAAAGCCATAGGATCCTTCTCCCGGCTTGTGACAGTCTGTACATCCATGACGAATCGCGAGGCAATGATGATCGGGTCCAACGCCTTGTTGGGCGCGGAGCCGTGGCCGCCACGGCCTTTGAACAGGATCTCGAACGAGCTGGCGGCAGACGTCATGGGGCCGACGCTGTAACTGACTGTGCCATAGGGCCGGGGGTCGGTGTGCAAGGCTAGCGCCGTGTCAGGCTTGGGAAATCGCGTGAACAGTCCGTCGGCCAGCATTGCCCTGGCGCCGGCGCCGATCTCTTCAGCGGGTTGTGCCACGAACATCAGGGTGCCGCGCCACTTGTCTTTCATGGCTACCAAGGCGCGCGCGGCGCCTACCCAGCTTGCCATGTGCACGTCATGGCCACAGCTGTGTGCAACGAAGGTCTCACGCCCGTTCCACGTGGTCTGTGTCTTGCTGGCATAGGGCAATGAGGTCTTCTCTTCCATGGGGAGTCCGTCCATGTCGGTGCGCACCATGATGGTTGGGCCTGGGCCGTTCCGGTACATGGCCACCACCCCTGTCTTTCCGACGTTCTCGGTCACCTCGAATCCCAGTGTGCGCATCTCCCGGGCGAGCCGCGTTGCAGTGCGTGTCTCGCCGAATGCCAGTTCGGGGTGGGCATGCAGATCCTTGTACAAGGCGTCCAGTTCGGGATACATGGTTGCCACCAGGCTGTTCAACGGGGTGGCAAGCCTGCCGTCAAGCCCGTTGGACTGCGCCAACGCTACATTCACTGTGCCAACAAGCACGGCCGCCACCGCCGCACGGCGAACCATCGAGAGCTTTTCATGCACTTGGGAGTCTCCTATTTTTCTTCCGTCAGTTGTGCGCAACCACTGCCCGCGTCTTGGCTCCGGGGCGTGATAACAGGCACGGTGTCGCCTTGCAGCAGTTGCATCTACTAGTATATACAAGTCTATTCGTGTGGATGTCATTCTTCACGAAGGGATCGTCTGCGCGAGACATCGCGGCACTGTCTTTGGCCGCGACACGGAGCCATACGAGGGCAAAGCGCGCCTGCGTGAAGCCACTATGGATGCATGGAGAGAGCCTTGCTTCCTCGAAGCAAAACGCGCATTGCGGCGAGTCGCTGATAGGTGTCAACCGGAAAGAGCTGATTGGCCGCCTGCCACGGCAAGCCGATATATGGGGCGCCGAGAACAGCAGGCTACTGGATGAAGCAATTCGGCAGGTAATGTCCGATGGAAAAATGCGTCCCATCGCATTCAACTTCCATGGCACCGCGCACGGTGTGGTAAGGCTTTCCGTTGAAGTTGCCGAAGAGGTTTCCGGTTGAGCGCCTCGCGGGCGTCAGCTGGAAATACCAGCCGCGTACCCTGGATGACGATTGACGCCTGTGCCGCGCTGGCGCAAACGGCAAGCGCCACGACGCCGGCGGTGGCAAGGAAGGAAGAGATGCTAGCGACCGACGTCTACCATCAGGCTGAATAACACAGGCAGCGAGCCCGTTCTCGTGCAGAGTTGGCTGGACGACGGCCGGGCGGACGTTCCGCCCGAGAAGGTCCAGGTTCCCTTCATGCTCGCGCCGGCAGTCACCCGGGTAGAGCCGAGCAAGGGCGCGGTGCTGCGCATCACTTACACGCAGGAACCACTGCCGTCGGACCGTGAGACGGTGTTCTGGCTCAATGTACTGGAGGTGCCCTCGAAGAAGGAGGGAGGCGAGAACGTGCTCCAGTTTGCCTTCAGAAGCCGTCTCAAGGTCTTCTTCCGTCCCACGCAACTGACGGAGGTGGATGGCGCTCCCGGCAAGCTTGCCTGGAAGCTGGCCACGGTGGATGGACAGGGGGCGGGCGGCAAGACAGCGAAGCAGCTTGCCGTGGAGGTCAGCAACCCCACGCCTTACTACTTTTCCTTCGGCCGGGTGGAAGCCAGGCTGGACGGCAAGTTTGTCTCCGCGGGTGGTGGCATGGTGGCCCCGCTTGGCAAGGAAACCTTCGTATTGCCCGAAGCAAGGCCCGGCAGTCATCCCAGCGCATCGGTTCGATACGAAGTCATCAACGACTACGGCGGCAGATACACGGAAGAGAAGCCGTTGGCACAGTAAGCGGCTTTTACCCAGGTTCCTTCCGTCGGATTAGTGACACGGCGGCCCCCCTTCGCAGACAGGACAGATTCGTCGGTATATGCAATCCTCAGTTCACCCTGTTCGTCCCGCTGGTCCGGCCCGCGCCGCCGGTGCGGCCGCGCCGCCGGCTTCCAGGTTGGAGCGCTTTGCGCCACGGCTGATCGGCGCGGTGGCGGCGATCGCGATGTCGCCTACCGCGTGGGCCGCGGCAACCCTGGTGGGGCAGGGTGCCGGGGGGCGCCAGCCCATGGATATCGGCGCGCAGATCAGCGAGAGGCTCGCGCGCGAAGTGCAGGTGGCGCAGGACGACGGACCGGAACCCGCGCGATCGCCAGGGGGCGACGCAAACGGGCTTTCTCCCGAGCCGGTGATCTTGTCCGCGCTGGACGGCAAACGGGTGGTCTTCGACTCATATATGCTGGCGCAGGGCGCGGACGGCATCACGATCGATACCAGCCGCTTTGAGCGTCCGGATCTCGTCGAACCGGGCAAGTATCGCGTTGAACTGCATGTCAACGGCCATTGGCGTGGCACCGAGGATATCGAGTTCCAGCAGGTTGCGGGTCGGGAAAGCGCGCAGGCATGCTACGACCGCGATCTGCTCATCCGCGCAGGCGTCGACCTGAACAAGAGCGCACGCGGCCAGGATCCCGGGCGGCCGCCCAACCCGATGCCGCAGGGTCTGGTCTGTGCCGACATCGGCCAATATATTCCAGGCGCCGAACTCAAGTTCGACCAGGCGGAGCAGAAGATCTATCTCTCTGTGCCGCAATACTATCTGCGGTTGACCACATCGAAGAACTATGTCGATCCGCAGAATTGGGACAGTGGCGTTCCGGCCATGCTGCTCAACTACAACACCAATATCTTCACCACGGAGAGCCAGGGACGCAATACCACCCGGGCGTACGCGGGCCTGAACCTGGGGGCGAACCTTGGGCCGCTGCGATTGCGCCACAACGGCTCGGTTACCTGGTCGCCGCAGGCCGGCGGCCGGTACCAGCGCGGTTATATCTATGGGCAGACCGACCTGCCCGCGCTGCGCTCGCAACTGCTGGTTGGCGAGAGTTCGACCAGCGGCGAGCTGTTCGATTCGGTTGCATTTCGCGGCGCGCAGATCTTCAGCGATGACCGCATGCTCCCCGGCACGCAGCGCTATTACGCGCCTGTGGTGCGGGGGAGCGCCAACTCAAACGCCAGGGTTTCGGTCCACCAGCGCGGCTTCCTGGTCTACGAGACCACAGTGGCGCCGGGACCGTTCGAGATCAATGACCTGCAGGTGGCCAGCTATGGCGGCGACCTGCAGGTGACCGTGACAGAGGCCAACGGGCAGGCGCGTACGTTCGTGGTGCCCTTCGCCACCACCGTGCAATTGTTGCGGCCCGGCGTCACCCGCTACAGCGTGACCGCGGGCAGGGCGAGCGACCTCTCGCTGCAAGGCAGCGGACAGTACATCGTCCAGGGCACGATGGTTACCGGGTACGGCGGCGTTGCCTTCGCAAGCAACTATGTATCCGGGCTGCTGGGCGCGGCACTCAACACGCCCATCGGTGGTTTCGGTACCGACGTCACGTGGGCCAGGACCACCGTTACGAACGGCGCCAGCATGCGCGGCTCCAGCTTCCGGGTTTCGTACAGCAAGAACTTGCCGAATAGCGGCACCAACTTCTCACTGCTGGCGTATCGTTATTCCACCAGCGGCTATCTCGGCCTGCGCGACGCGTTGATGCTGCATGATGCCGTCGAGCGCGGTGCCTCGACCGATTCCTTCTCGCGCATGCGAAGCAGGGTGGATGCCAATATCAGCCAGCAGCTCGGCACGAGTGGCGGCAGCGTCTACCTCAACGGCTCCTCGCTCCAGTACTGGAAGCAGCGCGGTCAGGTGCTCAGTTTCACGCTGGGCTATAGCAACCAGTGGCGCGGCAACACTTATTCCGTGTCCGTGCAGCGCGTGCAGAACGCGGCCTCGGGCGGATCCTTGTATGGCGGGAGGAGCCGCGGTAACAGCACGCTGGTCAGCCTTAACCTCTCGATTCCACTGGGCAAGTCCGCGCGCGGTGCACCTGTCCTGAACACCTTCGCCACGCATGACGACCGTGTCGGCACCCAGGTCTCCAGCGGCGTTTCGGGGCTGATCGACGAGCGAGGCAGGGGGTCCTACTCGCTCTCCGGCAATTATGACGACCGACGCAGCGCCACCTCGGGCAGCGCCAGCATCAACTACCGCTTGCCCGACGTCACGCTGGGCGCGAGCATCGGCCAGGGGCAGGGCTATCGCCAGGCCTCGGCCAGCGCGCAGGGCGGCGTGGTCATGCACCCGGGCGGCATTTCCCTGGCGCAGACCCTGGGCGAGACCATCGGCGTGGTCCATGCGCCGGATGCACTGGGCGCCCAGGCGGGCTACAGCGGCGCCAGCGTGGACCGGCGCGGCTACGCGATCGTCCCCAGCCTGACGCCGTACCAGTTGAACAGCATCGATGTCGATCCCAAGGGCATGCCGGACGACGTCGAACTGAAGGTGACCTCACGCAGTGTCGCGCCGCGAGCCGGCACGGTGGTGATGCTTACCTATGAAACGCGCAGGGCGCGCCCCGTGCTCATCAACAGCCGCATGCCCAACGGGGAACTTCTGCCTTTTGCCGCCGCCGCCATCGATGCCGACAGCGGCATGGCGATCGGCGCCGTGGGCCAGGGCAGCCGCCTGGTGGTCCGCAGCGAAAAGGACCACGGCACGATCCGCGTCGAATGGGGCAAGAAGCCCGAAGAGCGCTGCGCGATCGACTACACCCTGCCCGCGCGCGCGGAGGGGAAACGCAGCGGCTACGAGATGCTGGATCTGGAATGCCGTGCGCTACCGGACCGTGGCGTGGACGGCAAAAAGCTGGCCGGGCGTCCGTGAGGCCGGATTCGAGGGCGAACCGGCCCGGAGCGCGGCTATACAGCAGCAACACCAACGCGGCAGCGCCGGGCAATCCGGCCGGCACGCCGAACCAGGGAAGGCCGACCAGCATGACCAAACCGATGAGCCCGGGCAGAAACAATCGCTGGCTTCATTACCTGCGACCGTGGCGCGGCATTGGGGGTGCGCTGGCCTTGATGCTGGCCCTGGCGCCCGCCGGGACGCAGGCGGCACTGTCGATCACCGGCACCCGCTTCATCTACCCCGCCAGCATGTCGGATCTGAGCGTCAGCCTGCGCAACGCAGGCGACAGCCCGATCCTGGTCCAGGCGTGGCTGGACAAGGGAGACGTCAATGTCGATCCGGCCAGGCTGAGCGTGCCTTTCATCTTGTCGCCGCCGCTGCTCAGGCTGGACCCGGAGCGCAAGACGGTGCTCCGGGTGCGCTACACCGGCGAGCCGCTGCCGGAGGATCGCGAGTCGGTGTTCTGGATCAACTTCCTGGAGGTGCCTCCGCTGGCCGAGGACAGCACTAACCTGCTGCGCTTGTCCTACCGCACGCGCATGAAGCTGCTGTTCCGGCCGTCGGGCTTGCCTGGCAATGCCGACGAAGCCATCCCGCAGGTGACATGGGCGTTCGGCAAGGCGGAGACAGCCGGCGGCGCCATCCTGGAAGCGACCAACCCTACGCCCTTCCACGTCTCGCTAGCGCGGATGGAAGTCGGGCGCGGCGGCGCGTCGGTGGAACTGGAAGGCCAGACCATCGTGCCGCTTGGCGTTACACGGTTCACGCTGCCCGGCTTGAAGGGCAGCGCCGCGGACGAGGCGGTGATTCATTACGAAGCCGTCAAGGATAGCGGTGAACTGATTGTCGGGAGTTCAACCGTCACCAGGTAGTTTCGATGCGCGGGGATTGGCGTTTTCCGACGAGAAGGCCCGGCTTTGTCAGGTGGAGAGTCGCTCATCAACATCAATTGGGCGCTCGTGAAATGAAAGTGATTGCCATGGGAAGAAATCAAGTGACTGGTGGCCGTGAAACCTTTATCGATGCCGATGCGCAAGCCTGCCCGGCGGTTGGTGACCAGTCTGCGCTCCGCGCTTTCGGGCTGCGCGCCTGGGGTGTCGGCCTGATGTTGCTGCTGCCGCTCGTGGGGCATGCGCAGGTGCCTGGCGCGCCCAATGTACCGAATGCACCGAATGCACCGAATGTACCCAACATACCCAGGGCGGGGCAGGCCATGCGCGATCTCGAGACCGTGCGTCCGGAACTGCCCGCGCCGTCCAGCCTGGAACTGGACATGCCCAAGGCGGACGATCGCGCCGCGCCCGCCGCTTCCGCTGAGCCGGGGATACGCCTGCAGGTGCAGGGCTTCCGCATCGACGGGAACAAGGTATTCGACTCGACGCAATTGCTGCCCTTGCTCGGCGACCTGGACGGCAGCGAACAGGACCTTGCCGGCCTGCGCGCGGCGGCCGACCGCATTACCGCGTATTACCACGAACATGGCTATCTGCTGGCGCGCGCCTTCCTGCCGCCGCAGGATATCGAGGACGGCGTGGTCCGGCTCGAAGTGATGGAGGGCAGTTACGGGCAGATTGCCTTGCGGAACAGGTCGCGAGCGTTCGACGGCGTGCTGCGCCAGCCATTGTCGAGGCTCAGGCCCGGCGAGGCGGTGCATAGCGCGGAGCTGGAGAGCAGGCTGCTGCTGCTGAACGATATTCCCGGCGCCGAGGCCAAGGGCACCTTGCAGGCCGGCACCGAGCCCGGCACCACGGACCTGCTGGTCGAGGTAGAGCCGGGGCCACTGGTCGGCGGCAGCGTGGAGGCGGACAACTACGGGGGCTATTACACCGGCGAGTATCGCCTGGGCGGCAGCGTCTACCTGAACAACCCGTTACGGCTGGGCGACCAGCTGAGCCTGCGCGTGCTTGGCAGCGACAAGCGGCAGCGCTACTACCGCGCCGGCTACCAGTTGCCGGTCGGCCCCTGGTCCACGCGCGTGGGGGTGTCCTACTCCCATATGGGCTACCACATCGGCAAGGATTTCGCCGTGCTGCAAGCGCATGGCCGCGCCAGCATCCGCAGCGTTTTCGTCGCGCAGCCGCTGCTGCGCGGCCGCACCTTCAATCTGAACGCGCAACTGCAGTACGACGACAAGCAGCTGCGCGACGAGATGGATCGCTTCGAGACCAGCGTCGGGAAGCGCGTGGGGCTGTGGACCGCGGGCGTGAGCGGCAACAGCCAGGACAACCTGTTCGGCGGCGGCCAAACCATGTTCTCGGCGAGCTACAGCACGGGGCGGCTTCGCATCGATGATCCGCTGACCGAGTTCCTGGACCAGATCAGCGCGAGAGCCGGCGGCAGCTTCAGCAAGATGAACCTGAATGCGGCGCGCCTGCAGCGGGTGAGCAACCGCTTCCAGCTCTATGCCCAGGCCAACGCGCAGTGGGCGTCCGGCAACCTCGACGGCTCGGAGAAGTTCGGCATGGGCGGGCCTTACGGCGTGCGCGCCTACGCGATGGGCGCCGGTAGCGGCGACCAGGGCTGGCAGGCCAGCCTGGAATTGCGCTACGCCGTGGCACCCGGATGGCAGCTCAGCGCCTTCGTGGACAAGAGCGCGGTGGACATCAACAAGCAGCCCTGGACCAGGGAGCGCAATACGCGCCGGCTGACGGGGGCGGGCGTCGGCGGCGCCTGGGCGGGGCAGGGGCATCAGATCAGCCTGGCGCTGGCCTGGCCCCTGGGCCAGCGCGATCAAAGCGGGGGGCCGGTGCGCAGCCCCAGGTTCTGGATTCAGGGTGCGCAGTACTTCTGACGCTCCGTGAGTCATGTCGGTGCGGTACCCGTGCTGCCGGGATCCTTGCAGCGCTTTCATATAAAGGAATGAGGTCAATATGAACAAGAGTTACGGATTGGTCTGGAACCAGGCCCAGGGATGCTGGAACGTGGCCAGCGAAGGGACTCGCCGCCGCGGCAAGTCGAGCGGCGCCAGGCGCGTGATTGCCGCTGCCGTTGCATTGCTAGGGTTGGGGGCGCTTGCGCCGGCGCATGCATTGCCAACGGGCCATGACATCGTGTCGGGCACCGGCAATGTCCTGACCTTCAACAATGGCCAGGGCATGTCGATCAACCAGCACAGCGACAAGCTCATCATCAACTGGAACGATTTCAGCATCGGTGCTGGGCAGAAGGTCACCTTCAACCAGCCCGGCAGCACGTCGATCGCGCTCAACCGCGTCATCACTGGCCACAGCAGCAATATCCAGGGCCAGATCGACGCCAACGGCCGCATCTTCCTGGTCAACCCCAACGGGATCGTGTTCGGGCATGGCGCCCAGGTCAACGTGGGCGGCCTGGTGGCCTCGACGCAGAACATCAGCGATGCTGATTTCAATAACGGGACCTATCGATTTGCCGGCGGTGTGGGCTCGTTCGTTAACAATCACGGCACGATTACCACCACTCCAGGCGGTAGCGCGGCGCTACTGGGCAGGTCGGTTAACAACACCGGCATTATCCAGGCGCAGATGGGCCGGGTAGCGCTGGGCGCCGGCAATGACTTCACAGTGAGCTTCGACGCCAGCAACCTGCTCAACCTGCAGGTCAACGGCGGCGTGGTGGGCGCGCTGGCGGAAAACGGCGGCCTGCTCAAGGCCGACGGCGGCCAGGTGCTGATGACGGCCCAAGCCGCCGGCAGCCTGCAGCAGGCCGTGGTGAACAATACGGGTGTCATCGAGGCCAGGACCCTGCAGGGCAATGCCGGCAGGATTACGCTGGACGGCGGCGGTGCCGGCATTGTGCGCGTAGGCGGCGCCCTGAACGCCAGCGCCATGGCTGGCCCCGGCAACGGTGGCATGATCGTGACCAAGGGCGCCGATGTGCAGGTCCATTTGGCCACGCGGGTCCACACCCAGGCCAACAACGGGCAGACCGGCACCTGGAAGATCGGCTCGGCCGACGTCAACGTCAACCAGACCGCCGCTGGTGCCGGCAGTACCATGATCGGCGACACGCTCTCGCGCAACCTGGCTACCACCAATATCGAGCTGGCCAGTACCACCGGCAATCTCTCGGTAAACGTGCCGATCCTCTGGAGCAGCGGCAACAAGCTGAAACTGGACTCGGCCGGTGACATCAATCTGAACGGCGCGCTGACCGCCCTCGGCACCCATGCCGGCGTGGCCATGACTGCCGCTGACCATATCAACCTGAACAAAAACCTCGCGCTCCCCGGCGTGGGCAACAGCCTGGCATTGAACTACGGCGGTTCGCTGAACCTGAACAACGGCGCGGTGGTCACGCTGTCCGGCAAGGGTGCGTCGTTCAAGTCGAACGGCTACTTCTACAACGTGATCCAGGACCTCGCGCAGTTGCAGGGCATCAACAACAATCTGGGCGACTACTACGTGCTGGGCAACAGGATCAACGGCGGCAGCATGAGGTCGATCGGCGGTGACCATGGCACGTTCCATGGCATCTTCGACGGCCTGGGCAATACCATGAGCAACATCTCGGTCAGCGGCGCAGGGCCTTATGTCGGCCTGTTCGGGGCGTCGACCGGCCGCATCAGCAACGTCAATCTGGCCTCGTTGTCGATCAGCGCAGCCTCGTCCGTCAGCAGTTTCGCGTCGGTAGGCGGACTGGTCGGGCAAAACGCCGGCGCTATCTCCAACGTTACCGCCACCGGCATGCGCGTGAACAGCGGCTCGGCGCGCGCCAACACGGTCGGTGGCCTGGTGGGGACGAACCTGGCCGACGGCATCATCGACCGCGCTTCGGTGGCAGGCTATGTGTACGGCAACACCAATACCCAGGCGATCGGCGGTCTGGTCGGTGAGAACGCAGGCAGGGTGACCAACAGCGTGTCAAATGTCGCTGTATCGGGGTCTATGGGGCGCAATGCCGCTGGGGGCGTGGGCGGGCTGGTGGGCGTGAATAGCGGCAAGAATAGCTATATTGCAGACTCATCGAGCCTGGGCCTCACGTCCACTTCCTATGGCGGCCTGAACGTGGGCGGCCTGGTGGGCTACAACGACGGCGGGGTCATCGAGCGCGTCTTCTCCGTGGGCAATACCAACGGCTACAGCACCAGCAATACTGGTGGCCTGGTCGGCCTCAACGGCGGCGAGATCCGCCACGCCTACTCCAGCGGCCGTGTGAATGGCTACGGCGGCACGGCGACCGGCGGCCTGGTGGGCCGGAACCAGAACGGCGATCTGACCCATGTCAAGGCCAGCGGCGTGGTCTGGGATACTTGCGGCGCCAATGTGGGCGGCCTGGTCGGCAGCCACAACGGCGGCACCATCTTCAGCGCCGAAGCCACCGGCGCCGTGACCGGCGGTGCCAACAGCCGCGTGGGCGGCCTGGCCGGCAGCAACTACAGCGGCACCATCCAGAGTTCGGTGGCGCGCGGCAAGACCATGGGTGGCACCAACAGCCACACCGGCGGCCTGGTCGGCTACAACGGCGGCCGGCTGATGGCGGTCGAAGCCACCGGGGAGGTCTCTGCCAGCGCAAACAGCTTTGTCGGCGGCCTGGTCGGCACCAATGTTGCCAGCGATCGCGGGATCGTGTCGGGCGCGGCCAGCGGTAACGTCAGGGGCGAAAGCCGCAGCCTGGTGGGCGGCCTGGTTGGCCAAAACAACGGCGAAGTCCTTGTTTCGTCCGCCTCAGGCATGGTGAGCGGCGGCAGCTATACGACACTGGGCGGCCTGGTGGGCCTCAATATGGGCAAGGTCGAGCAATCGCCGGCGAGCGGCAAGGTCAACTTCCTGCCGGGCAATTACGGGCAGATTTACGGCGGCCTGGTGGGCGTGAACTACGGCCACATGCGCTACAACAGCGTTTCCGGCAACGCCGCCCTGGTGCCACTGGCCGGCCTCAACTACGGCACCATCCAATAAGCCGCCGAAGTTGTCCGGCGATTTACCTGCCTGGCAGGATCCTGGCGCGCTGTGTCCCGACATGGCGCGCCAGGGCGTCGAATCGCAGGGCAGGGAAAGCGTCCGTGGTGGAGCGGGCGGCGCGGCCAGCCGGGCACGTATGCCAGGGCAAATGAAGCCACCTCGAAAAGACCGGGTATGCAGGAATGGCGATATGGAGAGCGGCATGAATACGATTGAACTACCGATCACCCGCCGGACGGGGATCGTGCGGGAGGCGCGCCAATCCGCGCGCCTACTCTTTGCCATCTTGTTGCTGGGGTTGGCAAACGGTAGCGTCCGCGCTCAGGCATGGGAAGACCGCTATCCGGTCGACTGCCGATTTCCCAATCCGAAGGAAACCCAGCCGTGGACCCCGGCGAACCCCCTGACCAGCAGCACGTCCATCGGCACCGCGGCTCAATTTGGAGACCCAGTTCGGCTTCGGCCCGTCAGGACGGGACCCCTACGAATTGGTCATTGGCGCGCACTGGCCCGAGGGACTCGGCCCCCCCCTGGAAGACGGCATTGCGCCAACGAATATTGACGGCATTGGTTTCAAGTGGGTAGCGCTATCGCAGGACGGTGTCTACCGGACCTTGCGCAGGATGAGGAACCCGGTCGCTGTCGACAAGATGGATATTAAGGTTCCGCCTGGCGGCGGGATGGGGGCCGGCGGATTTCCGGTGGACTACGTACAACAACTGGTCCTGACCAAGGACCCGAATGCGCTCGGCGCTGGCGAGCTCAAGGTGACCCATATTATCGCCCCCCTCCAGGTGAAGCTCTACGCGGCGTCCCTTCTGAAATCGGCAGGGGTGAGCCTGGGCAGCACGTTTGAAGTGCCCACCTGGGGCGCAGGATGCCGTCAGTCCATTACCTACGAGAGCACCGGCATCGTCAGCATCGGCGGCGGCCCTCCGCCTCCGATCCTGAACAAATGCGATGTGGTGGCCAATCAGATCATTCCGGTCGATCTGGGGCATGTCCCCCTTGATCAGTTCAAGAAGCTCAACGACACTTCGCCCCCGAAGCACTTCGAGATCGCCCTGAGCAATTGCGCGGTCAATGCCAGGCCCACGATCAGCTTCAGGGACAAGGCCACGCCCCCCAATACGGACAAGACGGTATTGCGGCTCAGTGCGCCGGGCGGACAAAAGCTGGCCAAGGGGTTCGGCATCATCATGACGCGTGAGGACGGCACCAGGGAGCGCATTGCCTATGGCGATCCGGGCGTTGCCAAGAAGTACGAGATGACCCTCGACAAGTCCAGCAGGACCGCGAAGCTTCCGCTGTCGGCGCAGTACATCCGCACCGGCAGCGACGCAGAGGTGGACGCTGGCTATGCGGGTGGCTCCGCCGAGTTCACTTTTACCTTCCCGTAAGCGGAAAGCCGCCTTAGCACAAGTGACTTGGCTCACTGCACATTCTGTTTCAGTCCTGCAACAGCCCGGTTCAGGAACTGACGAAATAGGCACGCCGCAAACGCTGCTGCCCTTCGCGTGGCAGGGGCGTGCTGGTTTGACCTGTCTGCGGCAGGGCGGCCGCTGTAAAAAGAATCCCCCGAGGCTGTTACTCGGGGGAGATGCTTGGTTTGTGGCTGTGGACGCTGAGCGCCGACCACGTGTTCTTTTGCGGACCCTTCTGTCATTCCTTACATGCTGTCCTCAACCAGTCCATCGCGGTTGGTGATTCTGGCGCCATCGGTGAATACGTCTCGTCTATCTGTGACTCTCGCCCCATCTGAATAAACGTCAAACTTTGCGCTCTTCCCCCCATCTGAATATGGGTCTCGCGGCCCCATCACGCTAGCGCCGTCGGTGTATACATCTCGCGCCCCGATGCCGGCATAGGCTACCCCGGCGCCAAGCGCCGCACCCGCCGCAGCGAGCAGTAAGACTGTCTTTACCATTTTTTTCACCTCTTTTTCAGGTGGTTGCAAGAACGCCGAAACAAATTCTTTTCGCTCCAGCGCGGCAGCTTTGTACGATTCCAATGTATGCCCTGACGGTAAGCGTTTGAATAAGGCCTCCTTCCGAAAAGAGGCTAGGGGATTGCCCTATTGGATGGGCAGGGCGGACTCCGCCCTGCATACGCTATCTGGCCTGAGCAATCTGCGGACGATGCGCTATCGACTGCAGCCAGGTGCCAAGGGCCAACTGCGCCGGGATTCTGGCCGAAGACCCGAAACCCGGCACGACAATGCTCGCGCTCATACGGAATCTGGCGTCCAACCCGGACGGCATAGCTCATCGAATCCATCGGCTACGCTTACCGCACAGGGGAGTTCTGACATAGATTCATAGTTATCCTGCGGCACCACGGATTCGCAGCACTTCGCCTGGCACCGATGCGGTGCAAATTCGTGATTTGCCACAGGGGCATCGGACACTAACGCTTTCGCAAGCGTATTGTCATTGCGGCTAACGAGAGAATGACTGGCTGTGGCAGGGGCTGTCCCCAGAATTTGAAGCGATCAATGGTCATCATTCCGCGCAACTCGAGGCTTAGCCTCTTCGTTCACACCGTATTTGTCGCGTTGGCGTATTACGCGGGTGCTAAGCTTGGACTTGCTTATGCGGTAGTGGGCGGTGCAGTGTCTCTGGTGTGGCCTTCCAGCGGCATCGCCCTCGTTGCGCTGCTCGTGATGGGCTCCGAAGCTGCCCCCGGAATTGCCATTGGCTCCGTTTTGGCCAACATGTCGGTGGGCGTGCCCCTACCAGTGGCCGCGGTGATTGGCCTCGGTGCGACGGCTGCAGCCTTGACGGCTACATCATTGTTAAGGCGGGTAGCCCGATTCCAGATCACCCTGGACCGCATCAAGGACGTGTTGGCTTTCATCATCCTGGCTGCGACGCTCAGCACGGCAGTGAGTGCGCTGATTGGTGCGACCGCCCTCTTTGGAGGGGGCTTGGTGTCAGTCACCGAGTACGGCACAGCCATTCTGAAATGGTGGCTCGGTGACATGATGGGGGTGCTCGTGGTGGCCCCGCCGCTGCTCAGCTTGCTCACGTATCCGAGCCCTATCCGCTCCGCAAAGCAGACCGTGGAAGCGTGTGGACTGACCGTTGCGATCTTCTGGGTGAGTTACCTTATCTTCGGCGCCACCGAACTTGCCGGGCACAGCTACTATCCGGCAGCCTTGGCGATTTTTCCGTTCATCATCTGGGCGGCTCTGCGCTTCGATCACTTGGGCACCAGCCTCTCAACCTTGCTGGTCTCGATCGTGGCCATCTGGGGCACCACGAACGGCACCGGTCCCTTTGCCGCCGAATCCCCGGTGGATAGCCTCGTGAGATGGTGCGCCTTCGCGAATGTCGTGGCAGTAACCGGACTGCTGCTGGTGGCGGCACATGCTCAGGAAAAGCGCATCCATCGCCTCCTGCTGGCATCCCATGTCGAGTTGGAACGGCGCGTGCAAGAGCGAACCCAAGACCTGGAGCTAGCAAACAATGAACTGAAGCAGGAGATGGCGCGACGTCGCCTGCTGGAAGCAGAACTGATCCGAATCGGCGATCAGCAGCAGAGACTCTTCGGCCGAGAACTGCATGACGGCCTCGGGCAGCACCTCACCAGCTTGGGCTTCTATTGCGCCACCTTGAATCAAGAACTACAGAAGCATAGCCACCCAGCCGCCGCGAAGGCGGCTACCATCGTCGAATTGGTGAAGCAGGCGTCCTTGATGACTCGCAAGATTGCCCATGGCCTGGATCCGGTCGCCATGGAATCTGGTGGCCTTACGGTCGCCTTGCAAGGGTTGGCACAGACAACCCGCTCGCTGAATGACATAGGCTGCACGCTCCGCATCGAGTCAAATGTGGACTTACTGGATCCGCCGATGCAGATTAACCTTTACCGTGCGGCACAGGAAGCAGTCAATAACGCGCTGAAATATAGCCAGGGCCGCCACATCTGGATCGACCTGGAGCGCGAAGGCGGAATGCAGAGGCTTTCCATCAGTGACGACGGGATGGGGGTCGACCTGGAACAAATGGAGCGTGCCTCGGGACTGGGACTTCACAACCTGCGCCACCGGGCAAGCCTCCTGGGCGGCTCTTGCATGGTCACCCGCAATGCTTTGGGTGGCACCACGGTTGCCATCAGCTATCCGATACCGGAGAGTCCACGACATGAAAGGGAAGCCTTCTAGCCTGTGCCGCGCGACTCAGGTCCTGATCGTGGATGACCACCCCATCATCCGGGAGGGACTAACCCACTTGCTGAATCTGCATGAGGATCTGCACGTCTGCTGTGCGGCCGGCAGTGCCGAAGAAGCCCTGGCGGTGATGGCCTGCCAGCCTGACATGGCCATTGTGGACCTCAGCCTGCACTCGAACTCCGGCCTGGATCTTGTCAAAACGCTCCGGCAACACTATCCAAAGCTGGCAATCCTCATCCTCAGCATGCATGACGAAACCCTGTTTGCCGAACGCGCACTGCGGGCTGGAGCAAACGGGTATCTGATGAAGCTCGAGGCCACGGAGCATATTGTTAATGCCATCCGCGAGGTGCTGGCAGGTAATATTTACCTGAGCGCCGCAATGCATGAAAAATTGGCGCGGGCTCTGACGGTTCCCCAAAGAATTCCGGCGGGCTCAATCGCAAGCCTTTCGGAACGGGAGTTCGAGGTCCTGCACCTGATCGGACTCGGCTTCGGCACCCGCGAGATCGCAGAGAAGCTGAGTCGGAGCGTCAAGACCATCGAGGCACATCAGGCCAACATCAAGGAAAAGCTGGATATTCCTAGCGGCAAGGAGCTGATGCGCTTCGCCATTCAGTGGATCGAGGGCCAATAGGGCGCAGTCCGCCCCACCGAATAAGGCAATCCCCTGGGACCTTTAAGCATTTTGGGAGATTCGGCCATGACGAGACAATCGCAGTACTCGCGCGGAATCAGTGATTGAGGATCTGGCTCAGGAACAGCTTCGTTCGGTCGTGCTGCGGGTGCATGAAGAACGCCTCGGGTTCGTTTTCCTCGATGATCTCACCGCCATCCATGAATATCACGCGATTGGCGACCGTCTTCGCAAAGCCCATCTCGTGAGTCACGCAGAGCATGGTCATCCCGCTCTTGGCGAGCCCCACCATGACATCGAGCACCTCCTTTATCATCTCCGGGTCGAGCGCCGAGGTGGGCTCGTCGAACAACATGACCTTGGGGCGCATGCAAAGGCTGCGGGCGATTGCCACGCGCTGCTGCTGGCCGCCGGAGAGCTGCCCGGGGTATTTCTTCGCCTGCTCGGGGATGCGCACACGCTCAAGGTATTCCATCGCGGCCTGCTCCGCCGCCTTGCGCGGCGTCTTGCGAACCCACATCGGCGCTAGCACGCAGTTCTCCAGGACCGTGAGATGTGGAAAGAGATTGAATTGCTGGAACACCATACCCACGTCGCTGCGGACCTTCTCGATGTTCTTCACGTCGCTGGTGAGCTCCACGCCGCCAACTATGATCCTGCCGCGCTGATGTTCCTCCAAACGGTTGATGCAGCGGATCATCGTTGACTTGCCCGAGCCCGAGGGACCGCAGATGACGATACGCTCGCCTTCGGCGACGCTCAGGTTGATGTCCTTGAGCACGTGGAATCTGTCGTACCACTTGTGCACACCATGCAGTTCGACCATGGCCGGGCCGGCGCCCGCAGCGTTCGCCGTCGGGTCGACGGCTTGTACGGCATTCATGTGCTTCCCCCCAATCGGGCCTCAGCGCGTGTGGCCCGTTTGCAGCTTCTTCTCGAGCCACTGGCTGTAGCGCGACATGCTGAAACAGAAGGCCCAGTAGATGCATCCCGCAAAAACATATCCTTCAGTCGAAAACCCCAGCCAGTTGGCGTCGGCATTGGCGGCCTGGATACTTCCAAGCAGGTCGAACAGGCCGATGATGAGTACCAGGCTCGTGTCCTTGAAGAGCCCAATGAACGTGTTCACGATTCCCGGGATCACCAGCTTGAGCGCCTGGGGCAGGATGACCAGGGCGGTCGATTTCCAGAAGCCCAGGCCCAGCGCCGCCGCGGCCTCGAACTGGCCCTTCGGAATTCCCTGCAGGCCGCCGCGCACCACCTCCGCCATGTAGGCGGAGGCGAACAGCGCTACGCCGATCAGGGCGCGCAGGAGCTTGTCGAAGTTCAGCCCTTCGGGCAAGAAGAAGGGCAGCATCACCGAAGACATGAAGAGCACAGTGATGAGCGGAACCCCGCGCACGAGCTCGATGAACGCCACGCACAGGGCCTTGAGAACCGGCATGTTCGTGGCGCGCCTGCCGAGCGCGAGGAGGATTCCCAGCGGCAGGGCGGCCACCATGCCGACGATGGCTATCACCAGCGTGAGGGTCAGCCCTCCCCATTTGCTCGTCTCGACGTGGCTCAGACCGAACCGGCCGCCGACCAGAAGGTAGAACGCGACGACGGGATAGACCAGGAGGAGCACGGCGCCCAGCCCCCGCTTCAGCGCGAAGCGCTTGAAGAACAGCGGCGCGATGAGCGCCCCCAGCAGCGCGATCGCCAGGTTCACCCGCCACTGCTGGGCGACCGGATAGAAGCCGTACATGAACTGGTTGAGATGCACGTGAATGAAGGCCCAGCACGCGCCCGCCCTGGAGCAGGCCTCGCTGCGGGTACCCATCCAGTCGGCCTTGATCAGTGCCCACTCGACGAGGGGCGGTACCACAAGATAAAGGAGATAGAGCGCGAGCAGGGTGAGCGCGCCGTCCTGGGGCGAGGCGAAGAGGTTCTTGCGCAACCAGCCTAGGCCCCCCATCGGGGCGGACGGCGGGGGCAGGTCGGCGTGGCGTTGCCGGTGAGTCATCATGGCCTAGCGCTCCACCAGCGCCATCCGTGCGTTGAACCAGTTCATGAACATCGAGATCACGAGACTGATTACGAGATAGACCGCCATGGTCATCGACATCACCTCGACGGCCTGGCCAGTCTGGTTCAGGGTGGTCCCGGCAAACAGCGATACCAGGTCGGGATATCCGATCGCCGTGGCAAGAGAGGAGTTCTTGGTAAGGTTCAGGTACTGGCTCGTGAGCGGCGGGATTGTTACCCGCATGGCCTGCGGGATGATCACGAGCCGCAATGTCCAGCTCGGGCGCAATCCGAGCGCGTAGGCCGCTTCCGTCTGCCCGTGGGACACCGAGAGGATGCCGGCACGCACCGTCTCGGCAATGAAGGCGGCGGTATAGATGGAGAGCGACACCAGCAGCGCGGCGAGCTCCGGGATCACGGCGATGCCGCCGACGAAATTGAAGCCCGCAAGCTCGGGCTTTACCCATTGCAGCAGCCGGCCCGTGAGGACGAACGCGGCGAGCGGCACGCTGACCAGCAAGACGACGGAAGCAAGATACGCCGGGAAGCGCTTGCCCGTGCGCTCCTGGCGGTGCCGCGACCAGCGCACGAGGACGACGGACGCAACCATCGCCGCAACGAGCGCGCACACCGTCCAGCCAAATCCGGCCTGCGCCTCCGGGCGCGGCAGGTACAGTCCCCGCAGCGTCAGAAAGACCGAGTCCCCGATGTACAACGCTTCGCTAGGCGCCGGGAGATTCAGGAAGACGGCGAAGTACCAGAAGAGAATCTGGACGAGTAGCGGGAGGTTGCGGAAGATCTCGATATAGGCCAACGCAAGCTTTGCCACCAGCCAGTTCCGGGAAAGGCGCGCCACGCCGATGATAAAACCGAGGATGGTGGAGCAGACGATGCCCAGCCCGGATACGAGCAGGGTATTGAGCAGGCCGACGACGAAGGTACGCCCGTACGTCGACGATTCCTCGCTGTAGGGGATCAGCGCCTGGTTGATGGCGAAGCCCGCCCGGTTCGCGAGGAAGCCGAATCCCGTCGAAATGCCGCGCATCTCGAGGTTGTGCATCAGGTTGCGGACCAGGTAGGCCGCGAGCGCGACGGCACCAACGCTCACCAGCACCTGCAACACGACCGCCCGGATCCGGGGATCGTTCCAGGGCGGCGGCCGCGTCGGCGGCGCTTCAGCGGGGTCCTCTATCTGGGCCATGTTCCGGGGTCGCTTCAGATTCCTGGCTTGAATCCGGCGGGCGGGCGCGGCGCCGTTCAACGAAAAGGAGGGCGCCTAGCGAATCGGCGGCGCATACTGCAGGCCGCCCTTGGTCCACAGGGCATTCAGGCCACGACCGATCTTGAGCGGGCTGCCCGAGCCGACGTTGCGCTCGAAGATCTCCCCGTAGTTGCCCACCTGTTTCACGATCTTGTAGGCCCAATCGTCGGGGACTCCCAAACCGTGCTTGATGACTTCCACGCCCAGCAGGCGCCTTATGTCCGGGTTCTTGCTCCCCTTCATCTGGTCGACGTTCTCTGAACTCACGCCCAGTTCTTCGGCGTTCAACATTGCGAACAGTGTCCAGCGTACGACGTTGAACCACTCCTGGTCACCCTGGCGCACCGCCGGGCCGAGCGGCTCCTTGGAGATCACTTCGGGAAGCACGACGGCGCTGTCGGGATCGGCGAGCTTGAGGCGCAGTGCATAGAGCTGGGACTGATCGCTGGTGAGGACATCGCAACGGCCGGCCGCGAAGGCCTTCTCGGTTTCATCCGACGTGTCGTAGACCACGGCCTTGAACTTCATCTTATGGAGCGTGAAATAGTCCGTCAGGTTCAGCTCCGTGGTTGTTCCTGATCCCACGCAGACCGTCGCACCGTCGAGCTTGAGCGCGGATTTCACGCCGAGCTTCTTTTTCACGAGGAAGCCCTGCCCGTCAATGTAGGTGATGCCGGTGAAGACAATGCCCAGCCCGCCATCGCGGTTCAAAGTCCACGTGGTGTTGCGCGAGAGGACGTCGACCTCTCCGGACTGCAGTGCGGTGAATCGCTCCTTGGCGGTGAGCGGCGTGAACTTCACCTTGGAGGCGTCGCCGAATACCGCAGCCGCGATCGCCCGGCAAACGTCCACGTCGATGCCCTTCCAAACGCCTTTCTCGTCGGCCACGGAGAACCCCGGGAGCCCGGTATTCACGCCGCATTGGACAAAGCCCTTCTTCTTCACAGCTTCGAAGGTCGCCCCGGCGTGGGCCGTGCCGGCCGCGATGGCGAAAGCCACCATGGAAGCTGCCGTGATTGCGGTGCGCATTCTCATCACGTCCCCCTCGGTCCAGGTTCCTTGAACAGGCAACGACGCGCGGACAAGCGCACCATAATTCTCACCGCTTATAAGGCTAGAATAGCCAAGATCCTTCCGCAAGAAGGCAATTTGACATGTTGTTCCGGCTGACGCTTCACTTCCTTGCCAGCGGAAGTGAAGCGCTCGCGACCCGGGTGTCGCCTGCGTAGACAAGCCATCTTGATGACATGAAAGTGAAATGTAGCCGAGGTACCGTGGCACACCGATAGGGTGCGCTCACCCTGTCGCATGTGGCGGAGCCGAGGGAAAATCGGAGCGACCATCGGGCTTTTAGGGGTCGGATTGCATCATAAAAGTGACTGGTAGGATGACAAAGCGAATCGCATTGGTAACAGGTGGCATGGGTGGCCTCGGTGAGGCCATCACTATCAAATTGCATGATGCCGGCTACGACGTAGTCGTGACCCACACGCCAGGGAACCAGAATGCGCAGAGCTGGCTGGCTGCCATGGACGCAGCCGGCCGCAATGTACGTGCGTACCCGGTGGACGTGGCCGACTACGATGCATGCCAGGTGTCGATGGCACAGATACTCGCCGACATCGGTCGGATTGACATCCTGGTGAATAATGCGGGCATCACCCGCGATATGGCCTTCAAGAAGCTGGACAAGGTGAACTGGGATGCCGTGATTCGCACTAATCTGGACTCGGTGTTCCACGTCACCAAGCCACTGTGCGAGGGTATGGTCGAGCGTGGCTGGGGCCGCATCATCAATATCGCGTCAATCAATGGCTCCAAGGGAGCCTTCGGCCAAACCAACTACGCGGCTGCAAAGGCCGGCATGCACGGATTCACAAAGTCACTGGCGCTGGAAGTCGCAAGGAAGGGGGTGACGGTAAACACCATCTCTCCTGGCTACCTGGCTACCAAGATGGTTACCGCCGTGCCGCAGGAGATCATGGATTCGAAGATCCTGCCTCAGATTCCGGTCGGCCGCCTAGGCAAGCCGGAGGAGGTGGCAGCCCTGGTCGCCTATTTGTGCTCGGAGGATGCGGCCTACGTGACCGGGTCCAATATTGCCATCAACGGCGGACAGCACATGCAATGAACGATGGGGCGAGACGCGGTGGCGTCACCGCTACCGCACTCTCGCCCCTGGAAATATCGCGGGTTGCGGGCGGTGTGTACAAACGCGACCCTTGGGTCTGGGCGCTCGAGCTATTGCCCGCCTACGATGCGGTTGCGCGAATGAAAAGCCAGCTCATCGCCCGAAAAGCGGCACCTTAGAAGCGCTTCGAGAAACCCACGCTGAAGCCGTGCGGAAGGGACATATCGTAGCGGCTCACAACCGAGAGAAATTTAACTTATGCATGCAGTTGAACTGACGAATGCCCCGTGCGTAGCTACTTTTCATTGAATTGCTGCCACTGCAGCCCCAAGGATGCCGTGCCGGGCAAGTGCCGCGCCGACGAATCCGCTACCGATCATGTCCTTGACGAAGGCTGCGAGATATTCAAATGCGATCGGACCTCCACGATCAGGTAGTCCTATTGCCTGCCGGATGACCATGAACCGTCCAGGCAGCAAGCGCAGGCCGGCCAGGCGTCCCGCATCCGCCTCGAGTTGCTGCCTTACGCCCGCAGCCACCTGCGCCCCTTCCGCAACAAAGAGGTCCACGACCGCGGGCGAGGTCGGCGCGCGGACGATCGCCGCGTGCTGCAGTTCGCGAGTCAGGAACAGATCATAGGCACTCCCTTTGCCAACCACCACGCGATGCCCTGCCTGGTCGACCTGGCCGTTCTCCATGAGCATTGAATCCTCACGCACCAGGTAACTGCCTTCGATCAGCACATAAGGCATCGAGAAATGGATCCCTTGCCCGCGCAGCAGGTCGATGGCAAAGAAGCCGAAGTCGGCCTTTTCCGAGCGGACCGCCTCTACCGACTTGCCGGCCGCATCGAACACCACTAGTTCAAGCGGCAGCCCGAGCCGCTGCGCGAGCTCTGTGGCCAGGTCCACGGAGACGCCGGTCGGAGCGCCGCCGCCGGGATCGCGCATGGCAAGGATGGGATTGCCGAGGTTGATCGACGCACGCAGCCTGCCGGTCGGGGCGAAGGCGCGCTGCAGGGCTTCGGTGACTTGCATAGTCTGCAATTCCTGGAAACAAAGGGAGTGGCCTTGCCGTTGGAGCGTGATGCCGCCACCTTAGCGTGCAAAGGGAAAGATGACGAAGGACAGCCCTGCCGCAAACATCAACGCGCAGACCAGCAGTGTCCACCTAAAAGCAAAGCGCTGATGATCGCCGAAATCGACGCTGGCCAATCCCACAAGCAGGTAGGTGGAAGGCACTAGCGGGCTGAGCAAATGGACCGGCTGACCGATCAGGGACGCGCGCGCGATCTCAAGCGGAGTAATGCCATAGGTGCCTGCCACCTGCGCAATGATGGGGACCACGCCGTAGTAAAACGCGTCATTGGAGAGGAAGAAGGTGAAGGGCAAGCTAAGGAGAGCCGTGATGGGCGCGAGGTAGGGCCCGAACGATGGCGGCAGCATGGCAAGCACGGCGTGCGACATGGACTGGATCATGCCGGTACCGGAAAGGATGCCCGTGAAGATGCCCGCAGCGAAGATGATCGACACTACAGCGAGGATGTTCTCCGCATGTGCGGCGATGCGCTGGCGCTGGTCCGACAGGCGAGGATAGTTGATCAGAAGGGCCAGCGCCGCGGCCACCATGAACAGTACCGGGATTGGAACGATGTCGGCTACCAGTGTCGCCATCAGCACGAAGGTCAGCGTGGCGTTGATCCAGATCAGCCGCGGCCGCTTGGTGTCGTCGGCCGGCTGAATGCTCGGCAACTGGCCATCCTGGTCCAGACATGGTGCGACCTCGGTGCGCAGGTGTTTGGGCACCAAGGCCAGCTTGCCGAGCCGGCGCCGTTCACCGCGACCAAGAAGCCAGGCGATGGCCAGTACCGTGCACGCTCCTGCAACGATGATGGGCAGCATGGGCACGAAGATCGCGCCAGCATCGAGATGCAGCGCCGCCGCAACGCGCGATGTCGGGCCACCCCAGGGTGTGATGTTCATTACGCCGTTGGCAATGAAGATCACGCACACCATCACTAAGGGCCGCATGCCGAGCCGGAGGTAGAGTGGCAGCAACGCCGATACCGTGATCATGTAGGTGGTGGAACCGTCGCCATCCAGGGAGACGATCAGGGCCAGCACCGCCGTGCCCACCACCACGCGCAAGGGATCGCCCCTCATCACCTTGAGCAGCACTCGGATCAGCGGATCGAACAGTCCGGCGTCGATCACGATGCCGAAATAGAGGATCGCGAACATCAACAGCACACCGGTGGGCGCGATGGACTTGATGCCGCTCAGCATCATCGGCCCCAGCTTGGGCGCGAAGCCCGCAGCCACGGCAAAGGTGATCGGCACGATGATCAGCGCGATCAGCGGAGAAAGACGCTTGGTCATGATCAGGACCATGAAGGTCAGAATCATGCCGAAGCCCAGCAACGTCAGCATCATGGGGATGGTTCCTCGCGAGGCGCCCCGGCGGCAAAGCCAGGACGGCAGTCGAAAGACGCTGGCTGGCGACAGGCGTAGCAGGGTCCGCGCTGCACAAGCGCCGTCCTGCCGGCTATCTCCTTCTGGCATCCTCTAACTGCGTTTTGTTATCTATAAATGCACTTGTGGGCAAAAAAACCCACCGCATCACGACGGGTACCGCCGATTCAGGCTGCGCTCTTGAAAATCGTGTTGCCGTGAACCTTGCCACGCCGGGCACCTTCCAGATGCTCTCGCATTAGCGAAGCCGCCTTGAGCATGTCCTGCTCGGCAATCGCATCCAGGATGGCCAGGTGTTCCTTGGCCTGCACCTGGCGCGGCTTGCGGTCCTTGGCCTGGCTGTATTCAACCAGACGGCGCAAGGAATCCATGCGCTTGATTGACTGGGCCACGAAGCGATTGCCCGACCATTTGGCCAGCGTTTCGTGGAAGCGGCTGTTCGACTCGAACAGTTCGATCGGCGTCATGGACTCGAAGCCGCCTTCGGCAATCGCCCGCTGCTGCCTGCGCAGCCCGGCCAACTCAGCCGGATCCGCCTTGAACCAGGGGCTCAGAAGGCCGGTCGGTTCCAGCGCGCTACGGTACAGGTAGCTTTCCTCATAGGCCTGCGCCGAGTCGATCATGGGCAGGAAGCACCAGCCGTGGCCGATGCGGCGCTCCACCCAGCCTTCTTCCTGGATGCGCGACAGCACATTGCGCAAGGCGCCGCGCGCGGTCTTGTACTGGCGCATCAGGTCCGCCTCGTTGACCAATTCAGGAAGCACGCCGC
Organism: Cupriavidus sp. CuC1; assembly: GCF_044627735.1. Lineage (NCBI taxonomy): Bacteria > Pseudomonadati > Pseudomonadota > Betaproteobacteria > Burkholderiales > Burkholderiaceae > Cupriavidus > Cupriavidus sp. CuC1. Next base: position 25,341 of record NZ_JBIUHC010000106.1, read on the forward strand.
TCAGTCGGTCTTCCGCGATCTTCAGGTAGAGCGGGTCATCCGGCTCCTGTGAGAACTGTTCCGCGATGCTCGACAGCGCGGCAGCATCGTTGCGCAGGAAATAGCCGCGGTTGTGGTCGTACACCACCGCACCGATCTCCACCAGGTAGCGCAGGGCCACATTGACCGGCGAGCGAGACACCCCGATACGTTCGGCCAGCACGCTTTCAGCGAGATGGTCGCCGGCGCGCAAGCCGTCCACGCGCGCTAGGGCAACGATTTCACGGACAACACGGGATTGGAGCTGGGATAGGTTCATGGCAAGACCGGGGTCGTCGGGCGGCGTGGCCCGCAAGCCCGGATTATCCCATCTCGGTGCCGCTACCGGAGCAGCAACGCACACCCCTGGGCGGAACTCAATCAATCTGCATCCCCAGTTGCCTGATCAGCCTGGACCATTTGTCGTTCTCGCGCTGAATCAGTGCCGCGAACGCCTTGGCGTCACCGGCCACGGGCTCGTAGAGTTGGCTGCGCAGCTTATCCGCGCTTGCCGGCTCCTTGAGGCCGGCAAGCAACGCATCGCTGAGCTTCTGCCGCACTGCGGCGGGCGTTCCCTTCGGCACCATCGCGCCTGCCCACGACGTGGCTTCATATCCCGGAACGACTTCTCCCATGGCCGGCACGTCCGGCAATGCCGTGCCCCGCTTGGCGCTGGTGACAGCCAGCGCGCGCAGCTTGCCGCTGCGGATATGCGGCAGCGCCGCCAATGGATCGGCGATGCAGGCATCCACCTCCCCGCCCAGGACGGCCACCACGGCAGGTCCGCCGCTCTTGTAGGGTACATGGACAAGGTCGATGCCGGCCATGGACTTCAGCATCTCGCCGCCAAGGTGGTTGCCGCTGCCGTTGCCGGCGGAACTGTATGTCAGCTTGCCCGGCCGGGATTTGGCCAAGGCGATGAACGCCTTCAGGGATTTCGCTGGCACGTTCGCGTTGACCACCAGGATGTTGGCCACCGAAGCCATCCACGCCAGCGGCTCAAAGTCGCTCACGGCATAGCCGGGGCGCGCGTACAGGTGCGGATTCAGCGCCATGGTGGACAGATTCACGAACGTCATCGTGTAGCCGTCCGGGGCCGCACGGGCGCCGAGCACCGTACCGATATTGCCCGCAGCGCCCGGACGGTTGTCGATGATCAGCGACTGCCCCAGCACCTCCTGCGCCTTGCCCTGCACCGTGCGGCACAGCAGGTCTGCGCCTCCGCCGGCGGCCTGCGGGACGATAAAAGTGATCGGTTTGGTGGGGAACGCCGCTTGGGCGAGTGCCGGGCGAATTCCGCCCAGCGCGGCAGCACATGGCGTCGCGACAAGAGCCTGCAACAGCGCACGGCGGCGCGAGTCAATCTGGGGATGCGGCGAGGTGTACATCGACTTGTGTCTCCAATTCTCTTTTACGTTTGCGTTTTGCTTTTTGTAATCATAGAATGCACTTAGGCCGAGCGCAAGACAATTTGGCCACACCCCCGGAGATGCCCTCATGACTACCCCGAAAGCCCACCGCCGCGTGCCCCGCAATGGCGCCGCCTATCCATCCGTGCCGGGCGTCGTCGGCAGCGCCCGCATGTTCGCCCAGACCTGCTGCATTGATCCCGCGCAAGCCTTCCAGGCCGACGGGCCGATGCGGTGCATCTGCTACGAATTCCTGCTAGCGGCTTGAAAACACGAGACGCAGCGACCATGCAAACTTTTGCCTACATCGGCTGCCGCACCACGCGGCAGCGCGCGGCCCGGGGGCAGGGCATCGAGGTCTACCTGATGGGTTCACCCAGGGAGAGCTGGCGGCCGGTGCAATCAGTTGATGGACTGGAGAACCCGTCCTATCTGATTGTCGATGCGCGCCGCGGCGTTCTGTACGCCGTTCACGGGGATGGCAGCGAGGTCAGCGCCTTTCGCATCCACCCGGCCAACGGCCGGTTGGCATTGATGGGTCGGCAGCCCACCGGCGGCCGTAACCCGGTCCACCTGTGCATGACGAAGGATGGCGACCACCTGGTCGTCGCCAACTATGCGACCGGGACCGTGACGGCACTCCCCGTGGTCGGTGATGGCGCCTTGGCCGCGCCTGCCAGCGTGCTGGCACTGCCGGGACAGCCGGGGCCCCATCGCGTCGAGCAGCAAGGCTCGCATCCCCACCATGTGCTGCGGCTGCCGGGCACGAATCGCTTCGTGTTTCCCGACAAGGGCGCCGACCGCGTGTGGATGGCCGACTTCGACAGCGCGGCCGGATGCTGGCAACAGCAAACACTGTGGCACGTCACCGCGCGCGAGAGCTCCGGCCCGCGACATGCCGTGCTGCATCCCGACGGTTCGTCGCTGTATGTAGCCAACGAACTGGACTCGACGCTGACCACCTATGCATTGACGCCGGACCAATGTCTCTCGCCCCGGCACGTCGTCGCCCTGCTGCCTGAATCATTCACAGGTAACAGCCGCGCGGCGGGCATCGCGCTGGAACCACGCAGCATGACCCTATTTATCAGCAACCGCGGCCACGACAGCGTCACGTGCATCGCGCTGGATCGCGACACCGGACTGCCGGCCGGCAGGCACTGGATTTCTGCTGGGGGCCAGACGCCTCGTTTCATTACCGTGGACGCACCGGCCCGCCAGCTCATTGTGGCCAACGAGACAAGCGACACCATCCAGGCATTTCCGCTTCATGACGCAGACGGCAAGTGGCAATTGTCAGGCCCGCCCATCACGGCCGCGCGCACCGGCAGCCCGACCTGCGTGGCCTTCTACCAAACCGATTACCGGAGCAACAGCCAATGACCCAATCCAACGCGCAACTGCGCATCCCCGCCGTCTACATGCGCGGCGGCACCAGCAAGGGCGTCTTCTTCCACGCCGAACACCTGCCGAAGGATAGCGCCAGCCGCGACAAGCTGCTGCTGCGCGTCACCGGCAGCCCTGATCCCTATGGCAAGCAGATCGACGGCATGGGCGGCGCCACCTCCAGTACCAGCAAGGTGGTGGTGATCTCGCGTTCGGCTCGGCCCGACTGCGATGTCGACTACCTGTTCGGCGCGGTCTCGATCGAGGCACCGGTCGTCGACTGGACCGGCAACTGCGGCAACCTGACTGCCGCAGTGGGACCGTTCGCCATCAGCGAAGGCCTGGTGCAGGCGCCGCGCGATGGCTGGGTAACCGTGCGCATCTGGCAGGCCAACATTCAAAAACGCATCATCGCCCACGTGCAGATGCGCGACGGCGAAGTCATGGAGACGGGCGGCTTCGAGCTGGACGGCGTGGCCTTTCCCGCTGCTGAAGTCCGGCTCGAATTCCTCGATCCGGGCGGCGAGGACGACGACGAAGGCGGTGCCATGTTCCCAACCGGCAACAAGCTGGACGCGCTGGACGTGCCTGGCGTCGGCCGCATCGAAGCGACGCTGATCAACGCCGGCAATCCTGCCATCTTCGTGGATGCGGAAGCGCTGGGACTGCACGGCACTGAGCTGCAGCGCGATATCAATGCCAATGCTGAGGTGTTGCACAAGGCGGAAACCATCCGCGCCCACGCCGCCGTGGCAATGGGCCTTGGCACGTCGGCTGAGGAGGTCACGCGCAACCGGCCCCATACGCCCAAGCTGGCGTTCTTCTCGCCCCCGGCGTCCTATGCCGCCTCCAACGGCAAACATGTAGCTGCCGACCAGATCGACTTGGTGGCGCGCATCTTCTCGATGGGCGCGCTGCATCACGCCGTGACCGGCACAGGCGCAGTGGGTATCGCTGTCGCTGCGGCGATCCCCGGCACGCTGGTGAGTCGCGTGCTCGGCGGCGCGTCGCGCGCGGCCATACGCTTCGGTCATCCGTCCGGCATGTTGTCGGTGGGCGCGGAGGCGCAACAGGAGAACGGTGAATGGGTGGTCAGGAAGGCCGTCATGAGCCGGACGGCGCGGCGGTTGATGGAAGGCTTCGTGAGAGTGCCGACACTTTCAGCTCCCTCGGACGATCGATCGGCACACGTGTAATGCGCAACGAAGGAATACAAATGAACCTCGAACCTGAAATCAAGCAGCTTCCTCTTCTGAACCGTTCGGTGCGCTATGTCTCGATCGCCGACGTACCGGGCGTGGACCAATTGCCGTTCTCGCTGCGGATCCTGCTGGAGAACCTCCTGCGACAGGCCAGCCGCGGCGTCGACACGCAAGCCGAGATCGATGCACTGCTGGCGCGGCGCATCGGCAGCGGCCTGAGCTTCTACCCGGTACGCGTCTATGGCCAGGACATCCTCGGCCAAGTGATGCTGGTAGACATGGCCGGCATGCGCGACGCCGTGGCGGACGCCGGCGGCGATCCATCCCTGGTCAGCCCGAAGGTCCCGGTCGACGTGATCATCGACCACTCGCTGCAAGTCGACAGTTGGGCCACACCGGATGCGCGACGCATCAACCTCGAACGCGAATACGAGCGCAATGGCGAACGCTTTGCCTTCCTGCGCTGGTGCAGCAGCAGCTTCGAAGGCGTTCGGATCGTGCCACCCGGCAAGGGCATCATGCACCAGATCCACCTCGAGCACATCGGCAAGGTGGTGTGGACGGAGAAGACTGCCGACGGCGAACTGGCGATCCCCGATACCTGCGTGGGTACTGACAGCCACACTCCCATGATCAACGGCCTGGGCGTGCTGGGTTGGGGAGTCGGTGGCATCGAGGCTGAGGCCGTGATGGTCGGCAAGCCAATCGCTCTCGCGTTGCCGGAAGTTGTCGGCATCGAAGTCAAGGGGGCGCTTCGCGAAGGTGTGCTGCCGACCGACCTCGTCCTTGCTATCACACAGCGTATGCGCAGCATGGGTGTGGTCGGCAAGTTCGTGGAGTTCTGCGGCAATGGCCTTGACACACTTTCCCTGGGCGACCGCGGCATGATCGCGAACATGGCGCCCGAGTACGGCGCGACTGCAGTCTACTTTCCGATCGACAATCGCACGATGGACTACCTGCGCATGACGGGGCGAGAAGAAGCTCAACTCGAGCTGGTTGAAGCCTTCGCCAGGGCGCAAAAGCTCTGGCGCAGCGCAGACACGCCTTCGCCGCGCTTCGACACGGTGGTGACGCTTGACCTGGACGCGATAAGGCCGTGCCTCGCCGGGCCACGGAATCCTGAAGACCGGCTGGACCTTGAGACGGTCCCCAGTGCCTTTCTCCAGCATCATCAAGAAATCGCCGGCCGGCCGCTGGATTCGAACCGCGCGGTGCCAGTCAGAGGCGAGAATTTCTCTTTGCGCGATGGTGCCGTCCTCATTGCTGCGATTACAAGCTGCACCAATACGGCCAACCCCGTCAATATGATGGCCGCCGGCCTCGTCGCGAAAAAGGCTGTGGCCTTAGGTCTGAAGACGCAGCCCTGGGTCAAGACATCGCTCGTTCCCGGCAGTCATGTTACCGCGGCTGTACTGGAAGAGGCGGGCCTCCAGAGCCCACTCGATGCACTGGGCTTCCACGTGGCCGGCTTCGGCTGCACGACCTGCAACGGTGGCTCCGGACCATTGCCCGAGCCGCTGGTCGAAGCCATCGAGCGGGAAAAGCTCGTGGGCACCGCGGTACTGTCGGGAAACCGCAATTTCGAAGGACGGATCCATCCGAACGTCCGCGCTGCCTACCTCGGATCCCCCGCTCTCGTGGTCGTCTACGCACTTACGGGCTCCTTGACCGTTGACGTCACCCGCGAACCGATCGGCGTGGGCGCCAGCGGCAAGCCGGTCTACCTCCGTGACATTTGGCCCTCGGCGCTGGAGATCGCCCAAGCCGTAGAAGGCGCGTATGAGCCGGAGATCTTTCGCGACAACTACGCCGACCTGTTTGACGGCGGCGAAGCCTGGGACGCGCTGGCCGGCGAGCGCAGTGAACGCTTTGCGTGGCAGGACGCCAGCACCTACGTGCGCCGGCCACCGTACTTCGAAAACCTGTCGCGCGAAGCCACGCCCGTCCAGGACATCATGGGCATGCGCCCGCTGGTCATCCTCGGCGACTCGGTGACCACCGACCACATCTCGCCCTCCGGCGCGATCAGCCTCGGCACGCCGGCCGCCGACTTCCTGCTTGAGAAGGGCATCGAGAAACGTGACTTCAACAACTACACGACGCGCCGCGGAAACCACGACGTCGCCATGCGGGCAACATTTGCCAATATCCGGCTGCGCAACCGCATCGTGCCCGGCGTAGAAGGTGGGGTGACCAAGCTGATGCCGGAAGGTACGCAGATGCGCATCTACGAAGCGGCCACAGAGTATTTGCAACGCAATGTGCCGCTAGCGATCATTGCCGGCAAGAACTACGGTTGTGGCTCGTCGCGCGACTGGGCGGCCAAAGGCGTCGCATTGCTCGGCGTGAAGGCGGTGATCGCCGAGAGCTTCGAGCGCATCCACCGGACCAACCTTGTCGGCATGGGCGTTCTTCCGCTGCAATTCGAGGCGGGCACGACAGCCGAATCGCTCGGACTCGACGGCAGCGAAACGATTGACATCCTCTCTCTGGCGGACCGCCTCGATGTCTCGGGCCGCATTGAGGCGATTGTCCGCCGTGTCGACGGCACGACGAACACAGTGCCCCTGACGATCAGGCTCGATACCGGCGAGGACGTCGAATACTGGCGTCACGGTGGCATCCTTCCGCTGGTCTGGCGCGAGTACGTGGCGGGCAAATCCGAGGACCGCGTATCTCACGGAGATGTTCGCTTCGGCCGATGAGCCGCTATCCCGCCTCCGCTGGCCGAGCGGCCGGTGAGGGGTGGCTACCGGTCATCCAGATAGAGGTGGGCGATCGTCGCTTCATCTGCCAAAGCGGACACCTGCGCTTTGCCTTCCCCCAAACCGTGAAGCGAGTCCACTGAGGCCGTCAAGAAGCCAGAGCGCGCCATCCCGATTGCATTCATGAACGAATGCACGCAGCGCGTGACTGCGCCCGAGCCACTCGCCAATCTCTGCCGGATTGGCCAACTTCAGGCCATGTTGACGACTTAGCGTCCACCGACATGGCGCAAATGGATCAATGGGTACGGTCGGCCCTGGCCGTCCAGCTCGGACCGCCCTATGCGTCGGTAACCCTATCCATGGTCGTTTGCCGGGTCAGCGCGCGCAGTCCAATCCAAAGGCGGCTACTTCAATCGGCGAGCGGAGTTGCCGGAAGCAGGAATCGGGCGGCACTTCAAGCCGCGATCATCACGATGTGTGCTTGGATCTTTCCGTTGATGGGATCAGGTCCGAACTTCTCGGTCATCGCGGCAGTGCATACGTCTGTGGCGCGCGACAATGCATTGGGGCCAACTGCTTCAATCTCATTGCGCAAGGGCGTTCCCTGGCAGTAAGCGATCGCCGGGATGCGGGCAGAGGCCGCGTGACTTCGTGAGGCGACGGTCTCGAACTTGGCTTCCGTAAGGAAGCCACCGAGCAGCAGGTCCTGCTCGATAGTCAGCCGTTCGTGGTACCCATGTGGCGTTCGGGCCAGGAACGCTGGGGGAGCTGCGGGAAAGAGGCCAGCCAGGGCGTTCGTGACGATGTGCGCGAACTCGTTTTCCTCGATCCGATCCCAAACGTTGAAGAGGTACATGCCGTGGCGCCAGTACGCGACGGGCCTCGGCGAACGCCCTTGGTTTTTCGGGAAAGAACATGACGCCAAACTGGCACACAACCAAGTCAAACTGGCCGTCTTCGAACGGCAATTGCATTGCATCTGCTTGACGCCACTCCACCGGTCGGGATCCAGCGACGGCCTGAGCGCGATCGAGCATCGGCTGGTTCAGGTCCGTCGCCACGGTGGCGGTGCTGCGGGGCAATGCACTCGCCAGCGCCCGTGTCACCACGCCCGTGCCGGCCGCGATCTCGAGCACCTTCTTCGGGTGCCACGACGCCGCCCGGCCGGCGAGGTCGGCCGCATACGACTCGAAGATCAACGGCACCAGGTACGTGTCATAGAGTTCCGGGATTGAGCCGGCGAAGACCTTGTCAGTTCCATGCGCGTCCATCGAATGCAACCTCCATCTGGGGAGTCCGCCGGACCGGGATGCTGGTAGGATTCATCATAGCGGTGCCCGAGGGTCCGCCGACGATCCTGGTCAGCGTGGATTGGCAGGCTGTATCATCCACGATACCTGCCGAACCGGCTGAGCAGGATAACTCCCTCATAGCGCCGATCGTTGGCTGAGACCGCTCCTGTTAAAAAAAAAGAGGACCTCACTATGCGCGGCTCCCGTTTTGCCAGCTTCCTCGGCATCTACTGCGTCTGTACCTTCGCGCAGGGGGAGCTACCCATCTCCGACGCAGGCTGGTTCGAGCCCACTCGCGTTGGCGTCTCTCTTGGTGTCGCTCCTGAATCCACCCTCGCCCGCATTGAGGCCCGCTGGGACCTGCGGCAAGATCTCTGGTCCTCCGCGACACGGTCGGTCAGACTGCGCTTGGGACTGGAGGCCTCCGCCGGCGCCTGGGATCCGCATGGCGGCAGCAGCGGCGCGATGGGTGACATCGGATTGACCCCCGTCTTTCGCCTGCAGGGTGCCGGCCCCGCGGCACTCTTCGCGGACATTGGCATCGGCGCCCACCTGCTTTCGCGCACGCGTATCTCGGATTCGACCGTCTTCTCTTCCGCGTTCCAGTTCGGCGATCGCATCGCCATCGGCTATCACTTCGATGATGTCGTGAGATCCGAACTTGCGCTCCGCCTGCAGCATTTCTCCAACGGCCGAATCAAGAGGCCCAACCCCGGCATCAACTTCCTCCTCCTGCAGTACTCGGCGCAGTTTTGACTAAGCCAGCGTTCAGGCTCGGCCTGCTGAAGGCCCAGGGAGCGCCGAACTGCAACAGTCGCACATCGTAGGCCGTCACATGGCAAGGGCTGTCACTCCCGTAATCCTCCCCAGGGCGATGACTATGCAACGCAAGACCCAGCACCATTTCGCGCGGCACTCAGCGGCCTGCCATGCCTGACATCGTCAGAGCAGTTTGCATGCCTCGTCGAATTCCAGCCGGGGGCTGCGTGGAAGCAGTTTGCCGGGATCGCCGTAGCCCAGATTGCACAGGAAGTTCGATTTCACGTGACTGTCCGGGAAGTGCTCGAGCTGGAAGGCATTCGCCTTCGCGTCCGCGGGAAAGAATTCGTGATCGACCTTGGCATTGTCGAAGCCGGACATCGGTCCGCAGTCCAGCCCCAGCGAGCGAGCGGCGATCATGAAGTACGCGCCTTGCAGGGAACTGTTTCGCCTCGCGGTAACCCCGGCGAGTTCCGGTGTGTCGGCGAACCACGAACGCGCATCCGCATGTGGAAACAATTTGGGCAGAAGCTCATAGAATTTCACGTCGTACGCAATGATGGCGGTGACCGGTGCGGCCATGGTCTTCTCCACATTGCCCGGTGCCAGCGCGGGGAGCAGGCGCTGCTTGGATTCTGGGGTTCGCAGGAACAAGATACGCGCGGGACAACAATTGGCACTGGTGGGTCCCCATTTCATCAGGTCGTAGAGCTGCCGCAAGGTCTCGTCGGTCACCGGCTGATTCAGCCACGCGTTGTGCGTGCGGGCATCGCGAAACAGCAGATCCATGCCTTCCTCACTCAAGCGCTTGCTCATTGTCATCTCCTTGAAACAGGATTGGACCATGTGGCCACCCGGCCGGGCCACTGGCGCTCCTACTGACGCTGCTGTTTAGCATAGGTGGCCCAACGCCCAGCCGCGCCGGTTTTTGTATAAATTCGCAAGGCTTGGCGCCACGCATCATCATGCGTCAATTCCGGCAGGAGTCCGGGTATCGAGAAAGCCACTTGAATCGGGTCGAGAGTCGGGCGAGGCCGGCTTCGCTGGCGGCCGCGGCGCTAGTCGGCCTGTACGATCGTCCGGTCGATGTCACCTGCTGAGATGACGTTTGGTGATCGCAAAATCGATGCCAACAGCGGCACTGCTCCATGGGGCAGTCAACCTTATCCTTGCTGGATTGATGGCAGGGTGCGTCACGCTGAGTGGAACCTATCGCGTCACTGCCATGGATGCCAACGGCAACGACTTGGCCCGAGGGGTTGATGCTCACTGAAATTGGAAACGGCATTTGCGCAACGCGCAATGCGTTGTGCTTCCTGGACCCCAAGGCAACCATCCATATCACTGACATCAACGCCGGAAAGCCGCCGGCAGGCGAAAGCCCTCACAAGTGCCGGTGACGGATTCTACGAACAGATGCTGATGCGCGTCATATCGGCCAGCTTACCGGCTCGGACGCGGGAGCGCTCTTCAATGAAAAACGAAGGCAACCTGAAGTGTGAACGTTCTCGGCTGCAAAGCTCGATCGTGACATGGATGGAAATTGTTGGGCAATGGCAAAGCCGGGGATGGAAGCATGAATAGTTATCCATACTGGCGAGTGCTACGGAACGTCATTGGAGTTTTTCTGAAAAAAGCTATCTCGGTAGTAAATAAATATCCGGTGTAAATAAGACTAACAGGCCGCTGAAATACCTCCGACCGAAGTCAGCGATTCGAGTGGCTGAAGCGTTGATCTGAGAACCCCACACCCTAC
>NZ_JBIUHC010000107.1:0-35525 GCF_044627735.1 Cupriavidus sp. CuC1
TACCGATCGCGAGCACGAGACCGAATAAGGAAAGCGCGTTAATCGAGAAGCCGAACAGATGCATCAACCCGAACGTTTACAGACAGCTGGAGATCGTTGCCAGCGGTCGATGGCGATGCGCCGATCACGCCGGCGGCTACCTGTACGTTCTGTTCTCGAATGGCCTTGACGACGTCGCTTGCCGTGAGTCCCCGCTCAGCGGTCTTGGCCGGATCGAGCCAGACGCGCATGGAATAGTCGCCTGAGCCCAGCAGCAGCACTTGGCCAACGTCGCGTATCCGTGCAAGCCTGTCCTTGACATTGATTGGCGCGTAATTGCGTAGATATGTCGTGTCGTATCGGTTGTTTGGCGACACCAGATGGATGACCACAGTCAGGTCCGAGGCGCTCTTGACGGTCGTAACACCGAGTCGGCGGACATCTTCGGGCAGGCGTGGCTCGGCCTGTGCTACTCGATTCTGGACAAGCTGTTGTGCTTTGTCTGGGTCCTTGCCCAGTTTGAATGTGACAGTCAATGTCAATTGGCCGTCGCTATTCGACTGCGAGGACATGTAGAGCATGTCCTCGACACCGTTGATCTGCTCTTCCAGCGGCGTCGCCACCGTCTCGGCGATGACCTTCGGATTGGCCCCTGGGAACTGCGCCTTGACAACCACCGCCGGCGGCATCACCTCTGGATATTCCGACACAAGAAACCGGAAGATGGCGATCGCACCGATTAGAAAGATCAGCGCGGAAAGCACGCAAAGGCTGTGGGTGTGCTCAGCAAGGATCGAGATAGTCTGCTGGCGTTCTACGACTTCCCAGCCGAGCACTGGCACAGGACAACGAGACATGAGTGGGGAGTGGCCAAAAGCGGGGGGGCAAATCTGTCAGGAAGAGAGAGTATTGGCTCTTGACATCATCGGAGAACCTTCATGCGCATCTCGATCCAGGCATGCATTGAAGGGGAGGGAACGCAGCTGTACGGCTTTCGGCAAGGCCAGGCTGCGAAGTCCGCGGTTTTACTCATACTGCAGCGCATGCGGTTTCTGCTCGAGCGACAAGGGCACGCTTTCGCCGCTGGCGCAGGCGTTGCCGCAACGCGTACATCCCTAGTGGAGCTGGCTCCAGTGTCGGAACGCCAGCGTCCTGTCATGTCGCTTGGCGCAGATCTTTCTGCGCGATGCGTTTCCGCGCGGGCGGCAACTTCCGAGTTCGAGCGTCAAAGAGAATGTGAGGAGCGTGGGGCAACGCCTGGAGCAGGAAGCGCAGTGCGCGGCGATGGTGGCTGCAGTGGGTACCACGCCTTCTTGGCGACCGCGTCTGAGCGGTCCACTGGCTGCGCTGCAGATCGATGCGGGCTACATCAAGGCGCCGCGTCAGCTCGACGGGACGCGATGGATTCCAGTCGTCGCATCCAAGCCAATTCGACCCGAGACGCCTCATACCCAGGCGCATGCCTATGCAACTGGGCATGCGATTTGAGCACCTCTTGATGTCGCTCCCAGGCTTGCGCGGCATCGGTGCGTACTCGACGAGGATGGGCGACTCTGCGTAGCAGCAGTCCTCCCATTGCGATATAGACCATGGCCTCGGACACATAAGGACGCAGCTTGTAGTCCCTGACAAGGCGATGCCAGCGAATCCTTGAGTCTTCAAACAAGGCTCTTAAGGAAGCGGCTTCTTGGAAAAAGCTTGGACAGCGCCACTTCTGCTGGTATTGACGAAGTGTTGGGAAGAATCTATTGTTGGTACAGACATCCCGTTTTGAACGGGTCGAAACGCTTTCGGCACGGCGCGTGGCCGATTACTCACTCCTTGGCTCTCCCTGATCAATCGTTTTAGGAAGAGATAGTTTCTCCCCTCGCTTTGGGGATCACGATATCCCGGAAGGCGTTTCGGCCAAATGGGAAGGACTTGTCCTTTGTGCTGCGGGAGTGTGACATGCGATGCCGGCCGGTAGTGTGTACGTGGATCCCGCTGCTTCTGTTGGGATGTGCGCTTTCCTCGTGCTCCCGGCAAGCGGGTCCACCTCCGGCGCCGCCTGCACCCAAGGTCTCTGTCGCGCAGCCGATCGGGCGGACGGTGGTTGACTTCGATGAGTTCAACGGCCGTGTGGACGCGGTAGAAACGGTCCAGCTACGGGCCCGCGTGTCCGGCTACCTGCAGAAAGTCAATTTCCACGAAGGCGAGATCGTCAAGCAGGGCGATGTGCTGGTCACGCCGGATCGCGAGCCGTTCGGCGTGGAGATGGAACGCCTGGCCGCGGAAGTACGCCGCGCGACTTCGGCCCTTGCGCTGGCGCGCAACAACCAGGAGCGCGGCGAGCGGCTCGTGGCCACCAACGCCATCTCGCAGGAAGAATTCGACACCATCAGCAAGCAAAGGGACCAGAGCGAGGCCAACCTCGCCGCCGCCCGGGCGAGCCTGCGCTCGGCCCAGCTCAACTACGAGTACACCCAGGTGCGCGCGCCTATCACGGGCCGCGTGGGCCGGGCGCTGGTCACGCAGGGCAACCTGATCACCGGCGGCCTAGCCAATGGCACCCTGCTGACCACGATCGTCAGCCAGGACCCCATCTACGTTCTATTCGATGCCGACGAGAACGCCTTCCTGCGCTATGAAAAGCTCGCGGTGGCAGGCACGCGTACGAGCGGTCGGGAGGACAAGAAGAAGGTGCTGCTTGCGCTCGGCGACGAGACTGAGTTCACGCGTGAAGGCGTCATGGATTTTGTCGATAACCGTATCGACCCGGGCACGGGCACCATCAAGGCGCGCGGCGTATTCGAGAACAAGGCGGGCCGCATTCTCACGCCGGGCATGTTCGCCCGCATCAGGCTGCCGGGCAGCGGCGAGTACGCCGCGCTGCTGATCGAGGACCGCGCGGTGATGACCGACCTGGGGCGCCGTATCGTCTTCACAGTCGATGCCAGCAATACCGTGGTCGTGAAACCGGTAGAGATCGGGCCGATGAACCAGGGCCTGCGCATTGTCCGCTCGGGCCTGGGCAAGGACGACCTGGTCATCGTGGATGGCCTGCAGCGTGCCAGGCCAGGCGTCAAGGTGACCCCGACCAAGGGCGCCATGCAACCGCTCAAGCTGGTCGTTGCCCAGCCGGGCCCCGGTGACCAGGCCAAATAGGGGAGGCCATGCGCTTCGGCCATTTCTTCATCGATCGGCCCGTGTTTGCCTGGGTCATCGCGATCATGACGGTGGTGGTCGGGATCGTGGCGATGCTGCGCCTGCCAATCACGCAGTATCCCGACATTGCGCCGCCGACGGTCAGCATTACCACGTCCTATCCCGGTGCCAATGCCTCGGTTGTCGCGGAGACCGTGGCGCAGCCGATCGAGGAGCAGGTCAACGGCGTGGAAGACATGCTGTACATGTCCTCGACGGCCACCAACAGCGGCGGCCTGACCATCACGGTGACTTTCCGCTCCGGTACCGACGTGGACCGTGCGCAGGTGCTGGTGCAGAACCGCGTCGCGCTGGCGCAGCCGCGGCTGCCGCCGGAAGTGGTGCGCCAGGGCATCGACGTGCGCAAGCGCTCGCCGGACCTTGCCACCGTGTTCTTCCTCTATTCGCCGAAGGGTACGTACGACGTTGCCTACCTCAGCAACTATGCGCTGCTGCAGATCCGCGACGAACTGGCGCGGATACGGGGCGTGGGCGATGTGCAGTTGTTTGGCGCGCGGGAGTACTCCATCCGCGTGTGGCTCGATCCGGCCAAGGTCTCCGCGCGGGACCTGACGCCCTCCGACGTGGCCACCGCCATCCGCGAGCAAAACGTGCAGGTAGCGGCGGGCCGGCTCGGCCAGGCGCCGAAGGCCAGGGCCGACAACAGCTTCGAGCTGGTGCTGACGGTGGAGGGCCGCCTCACCGATGCCACGGAGTTCGCCGACATCGTGCTCAAGACCGGCGCCGACGGGCAGGTGGTGCGGCTGCGCGATGTCGCGCGCGTGGAGCTGGGGGCCAGGGACTACGGCCGGTTCTCGCTGTTCTCCGGCAAGAACGCCATCGCCATTCCAACCTACTTCACCCCGGGCGCCAATGCGCTCGAGACGCACAAGGCGATGATCGCCAAGATGGAATCGCTCAAGGCCGCCTTCCCAAACGATATTGCCTACGACGTCTACGATACGATTCCTTTTATCGAGCAATCCATCGAGGCCGTGATCCACACCCTGCTGGAAGCCATCGTGCTGGTGGTCCTGGTGGTGGTGGTGTTCCTGCAAACCTGGCGGGCCTCTCTGATCCCGCTGCTGGCCGTGCCGGTATCGTTGGTCGGCACGTTCGCCGCGATGGCCGCGTTCGGCTTCGGTCTTAACAGCCTCACGCTGTTCGGCCTGGTGCTGGCGATCGGCATCGTGGTGGACGATTCCATCGTGGTGGTGGAGAACATGGAGCGGCACCTGGCGGAGGGCATGGATGCCAAGCAAGCCGCTTACCGGACGGTTGACGAAGTCGGCGTGGCGGTCATCGGCATTGCCGTGGTGCTCACCGCCGTGTTCGTGCCGTCGGCTTTCATCACCGGCATCAGCGGCGAGTTCTACCGGCAGTTCGCCATCACGCTGGCGGTCGCCGAGCTGATTTCCGCCTTTAATTCGCTGACCCTGGCACCGGCCCTGGGAGCCATGCTGCTGCGCCCGCACGGCGCCAAGAAAGACTTCGTCCAGCGCGGCATCGACGGCGCGTTCGGCTGGTTCTTCACCCGCTTCAATAAAATCTTCGACAAGGCGGGCAACGGTTACGGCAGCCTTTCCGGCAAGCTGATCCGCATGCCGCTGTTGATCGCCGTGTTGTATCTGGGGCTGGTGGCGCTGACCGCGCTTGGCTTTAAATCCGTGCCCAACGGCTTCGTGCCGACGCAGGATAAGGGCTACTTCGTCGTCGCGGTCAAGCTGCCGGACGGCGCGTCGCTGGACCGTACATCGGTACTGATGCGCCAGGCATCCGACGCGCTGCTGAAGATTCCGGGCGTGATCAAGGTGCCCATGTTTGCCGGCGTGGACATCTTCAACGGGTTCAGCGATTCGAGCAGCGCCGGGGTGCTGTTCCCGATCCTGGGCGAGTTCGAGAACCGCGCGGGCAAGGCCCAGTCCGCCGATGCCATCCGCGCCGACGCAATGCGCACGCTGTCCACAATTACCGGCGCCTTTATCGCGGCCTTCCCGCCGCCGCCGGTGAGCGGCATCGGCAATGTCGGCGGCCTCAAGCTGCAGGTGCAAGACCGCGGCGCGGAGGGCCTGCAGGCGCTGCAGAAGGCCACCGACGGGCTGATCGGCAAGGTCGCCACCGAGCCGGGGTTCGCGGGGGCCTTCACCACCTTCCGCAACAGCGTGCCCACCATTCGCCTGGACGTGGACCGCACCAAGGCAAAGTCCCAGGACGTGCCGCTCGCCAATGTCTTCGACTCGCTGCAGGCCTACCTGGGCTCGCTTTACGTCAATGATTTCACGCGGTTCGGCCGCAACTACCGGGTCTACCTCCAGGCCGACGCCGAATACCGCATGGAGCCCGAGCAGGTGGGCCAGCTCCGTACCCGCAATATGCGCGGCGACATGCTACCGCTGAGCACGCTGGTGACGGCGCGCGTGGACAGCGGACCCGAGGTGGTGAACCACTACAACATGTACACCTCTGCCGATATCAACGCGGTGACGCTGCCGACGACCTCCAGCGGCCAGGGCATTGCCGCGATCGAGCGGCTGGCCAAGGAAAACCTGCCCGCCGGGTTTTCCATCGAATGGACCGAGCTGGCCCTGCAGGAAAAACTGGCCGGCAACAGCGCGCTGTTCATCTTTCCGCTAAGCGTGCTGATCGTCTACCTTGCGCTCGCGGCCTTGTATGAAAGCTGGGCGATTCCGATTGCCATCGTGCTGGTCGCGCCGCTGTCGCTGCTGGCGTCGATCGGCGCGGTGTGGCTTGCGGGCGGAGACAACAATATCTTCACGCAGATCGGTTTCCTGGTGCTGCTCGCGCTGGGCGCCAAGAATGCAATCCTCATCGTGGAATTCGCCCGCCAGCTCGAGGTGGACGGCACGGCCACGTTCGAGGCTGCCGTGGAGGCGGCCAAGCTGCGGCTAAGGCCGATCCTGATGACTTCCTTTGCGTTTATCTTTGGCGTGCTGCCACTGGTAACGTCCAAAGGCGCCGGAGCAGAGATGCGCAAGGCGCTCGGCATCGGGGTGTTCGGGGGGATGATCGGGGTGACCATATTCAGCCTGGTGCTGACACCGGTGGTGTATGTGGCGATACGACGGCTATCGGCTCGCCGCAGCAAGCCTTCGGCGCCAACCGTTCCTGCTGCGCCAGCGGAGGAGGGTGGTCATGGCTAGCGCGCGACGCACGGGTTGCGCATTGGCGCTGGCCAGCGCGCTGGTGTCGGCCCTGCCCGGCTGCGCCGTCGGCCCGGATTACAAGCAGCCGGACACGCCATTGCCCGAGCTGTTGATCAGCGCGCCAGATGCATCGGTGGCCGGACTGCCCGAGGTCCGCTGGTGGGATAGCCTCGGCGACCCCACGCTGACCCGCCTGATCGAGCAAGCCGTGCGCAGGAGCCCTTCGATCAGGATTGCGCAAGCGCGTATCGACGAGGCACGGGCCAATTACCGGATCTTCTTCTACGATTATTTCCCGCATGGCCGGGTGGAGGCTTCGTTCGAACGACAGGAGCAGTCGACGGCCACGCTGTCGCCGGGGCAGCCGCGGATCGGCAATTTCTATTCGGTTGCCGCCACCGCCAACTGGGAAATCGACGTGGTCGGACGTACCCGCCGCTCGGTGGAAGGGGCAGCGGCGCGCGTGCAAGCGAGCGAGGCCAGCCTGCACGATGTCCAGGTTTCCCTCATCGCGGAGGTAGCCAGGAGCTACGTGACGCTGCGCGGCTCGCAGCGGCGCTTCCTGCTAGCGGTGCAGAACGCGCAGACCCAGAGGGAGACGCTGCAGCTCACCCAGAACCGCCTGGAGGCCGGGCGCGGGAATGCGCTGGACGTGGCGCGCGCGCAGTCCCAGTTCGACTTCACCATGGCTTCGGTGCCGCTGCTTGAGATTCTAATCGAGCAGTCCCGCAACCGCCTGGCCGTGCTGACCGACCGCTTTCCCGAGGAGCGCGACGAGACGCTGCTGGCAACGGCGCCGATCCCCGAGACGCCGCCCACATTGAATATCCCGCCACCCCGGGATCTGCTGCGGCGCCGTCCCGACGTACGTGTCGCGGAACGGACGCTGGCGGCATTTACCGCCGATATCGGCGTGGCAACCGCCGATCTCTATCCGCAGATATCGGTGTCGGCGCTGGCGGGCTATGTATCTCCGGTTTTCTCGGGCATCGGGCAGTCGCGCTATGACACCTTCACGATCGTGCCGGGTATTCGCTGGGCCTTGTTCGACCTGCATACCGTGCGCGCACGCATCCAGGCGTCGGACGCCCGGCAGCAGGGCGCCCTGGCGAGCTTCGAGCGAATCGTGCTCGGCGCGCTCGAAGATGCCGAGAATTCGCTATACGGCTACGGCAGGCAACTGGCGCGGCGGCGCTCGCTGGAATCCAACGCGCAGGCGGCGGATCGCGCCGCGGTGCTGGCGCGCCAGCGCTATCGGGACGGCGCGGCCAGCTTCCTGGACGTGCTGGATTCCGAGCGGTCCCTGCTGACCGCGCAGGACCAGCTGGCGCAGACGCAGCAGGACACGGCGCTGGCGCTGGTGGCGGTGTTCACGTCGTTCGGCGGCGGGTGGGAAGCCTTCGAGGTGGGAAAGGATGGCGTGTCAGATTCAAGCACTGCATTACCGCACCAGCCGTCAGAGACGGCGCCAGGCTCGGAGGGCAAGCCGAGCTTCGCGCGCTGAATTTCATTCCTGCAGACTGCATCCGGGTTGGGCTAGCACTCGCGCTACCAGCGAATCTGCTGGCTTCTGATCCATTGTTCGCTGCATGCCGATCCAGATCGTTTTGGCGCCGGGTTCGCCATCACTCTTGCGCCCAAGGAATCCGCCCAGAGAGGCCACCAGGCGAATCATCTGATTGAGCGTAACTGGTGTCTTTGCTGGTGCGAAACTGGGCCATCGAGGACGCGCCTCCGTTGCTTTCCGTTTGTGTCATTAGATGACGCTACTTGCTCGCTCGTTCCGGGCGCGCAAAAGCTGGAATCAGAGTGGCTGAGCGGAGGGAAGTGCTGATCAATGAGGGTTGCGCTTGATGTTGCACAAGCCAGTGACTTCGGTTTTCGCAAAGCGGGAGAAATAGATCGATTCAAGCCGGTTTTTCTCTCATTTCGCGCCCTTCCCGGCGCGCTTTGCGCACTCAGGACGGACTGCTCCCCTGCAACGCCAACAACGGCTTTTTTGCCAGCACCAGATTCGCCAGACCAAACAAGCTGAACAACTGCGCTGTGTTCTTGAACAGGCCTTTGTAGCGAACCTTGCGGTGACCAAATAGATTCTTGACGACGTGGAACGGATGCTCGACCCGCGCCCGAATCTTGGCCTTGTTCCGCTCGACGGCGACCAGCAAGTCCTTGATTGCGCCGTCGCGCATTGCCTTAATCTTGCCGCGCTTGACAGCCACCTGCCACTTCACGGACTTGCCTTGCATCTCGTCGCGCTTCTCCACGCCCGTGTAGCCCGCATCACCAAATGCATGGTCTTCGTGGCCATGCAGCAGGGCATGCGCCGGCGATACATCCGACTCGTTCGCCGCGGTGCCCACTACGCCGGTATCACCCAGATGGAGTCGTTTCTATATCCTGGATGCGAAGAACCGGCCTGTCCAGGTGTTGGACCAGGGCGAGTGGTCGCCCTGGATGGCTGAAAACGAACTGATTTTCCGCCGCACGCTGATGAAAGACTGCGGCGTCGTGGTCAGTACCCGCTTCCGCGGGGTGTCCGAGCGAGCACCTTGGGGACACACCGCTGTTCGTGACTCGTGTTGTTGGGAAGGTGGCGGAAGAAAATGAGAGCTATGGAGCCCGCACGCTTGATGAGGCGCTGGAGCAACATGAACAGCTAGTGCAGAAACTCATTCGCGCATTGCGCGCCGCTCATCGCTAGCTAGATTGAGCTGGGATCTGAGTCCGCGCGACGGCGTTCGGAATCCATATCCGCTTGCCTCGAGGCATTCCTGCCGCCCATAGCAAAACGGCGCACGTGAGCGGTACGCCGTTGGAAAATTCCCAATCTCGTTGGAAATTCCGCATCATGAAACGGGATGCTTTCCGTAAGCATGTTCCCCGACCGTAATAAGAGCACGGCCAGCGGGAAAGGTCGCGGTGCTAGCGCTTCCACCCGGTCGGATATGTGGCGGCGCAGCAGACAGTGCAGCCGCAGGTGTAGAGATGGCAAGCTGTGGCTGCCGGCGCAACCCATAAGCCGCCGGCAGGGCAGGGCGGTGGCCCTGCGCGGCATGAGGTCCGGTGCGATGACAGAAGCCGAATCGTACGATCTGCTTCGCGCGCCGGCCCCGGCTTCAGATGCCGAGAAAGCGTCGGCCAACATCCGGATCCTGGCGAAGAGCCTCACCGCTGCCAGCCATGACGAGTTGCCCGGCCACCAGCACATAGCCTACGTCGGCGAACTCCAGTCCCTTGCGGGCATTCTGCTCGACCAGGATGATGGTCTTGCCGGCCGCATCGCGCAGTTCGGAGAGGATCTCGAACACCATGTCGATATTGCGCGGCGAGAGCCCGATCGAGGGCTCATCCACCAGCAGAACCTCAGGTTCCATCATCAGGGCGCGGGCAATCTCCAGCAGCCGGCGTTCACCGCCGGACAGCACGTTCGCGCGTTGGCTGCGGCGGTGTCCCAGCGCCGGATACCGGGTGCAGATGCGGTCCGCCGCGGCAGCGGCCTGGTGGCGGAGCGGCATTCGGTATCCGCCCATCAACAGGTTTTCCAGCACCGTCATGTCCGGAAAGATCGAGCTGTCCTGCAGCACATAGGCCATGCGCGCCGCTTCCAGTTTCTGCTGCGGTGGCAGGCTGGTAATGTCGTGGCCGTTGATGCGGATGGTGCCGGCCATGACGCGGGCTAGGCCGTAGATGGCGTGCAGCACGGTCGACTTGCCTGCGCCGTTAGGTCCGATGAGGCACAGCGAACGTCCGCGCCCGGCGCGCAGGCTGAAGCCATGCAGGATCTCCATATACCCGTAGCCGGCGACCAGATGGTCGACCTCGACCATCGGGGCGCTGCCGGCAAGTGCTTCAAGCTGTGCCAGGGTCGGCGGTGCCCGGGGCACGGCGGCCGCGATATCAGCTTCGGCAGGGGTGACAGACGGACTGATCATGGCTACACCCCAAGATAGGCCTCGATCACGCTGCGATCGGCGAGAATCCGCTCCGGCGGACCCTCGGCAAGCAGCGCGCCATTGGCCAGGCAATAGACGTAGCTGGCCAGGCCCTGGATGACCTGCATGTTGTGCTCGATCACCAGCAGCGCAATGCCGCGCTGCGCCTGGATGCGCCGAAGCAAGTCGACCATGCCGTGGATCATGACGGGGTTGATGCCCGCGGTGGGCTCGTCCAGCAACAACAGGCTCGGCTCGTTCATCAACGCCATGGCGAGTTCCAGGAGCTTCTGCTGGCCGAAGGACAGATTGCCGGCGCGGTCCGGCTCGCGCGCCTGCAGGCCCGCAAAGCGCAGGCAGTCGCGCGCGCGCGCCATCACACTTGCCGGTGGCCGGCGACAGAGCGCGGCTAGCCCTTCGTGCCCGCGCGGCACACTGACCAGCAGATTCTGCAGGCAGTTCATATTGGCAAACACGCGGGTCTGCTGGAACGTGCGCGCGATCCCGAGTCGCGCGATCTCGGCTACGCGCAGGTGCGAAATCTCCTTGCCGTCGAAAAGCACCGAGCCGTCGTCAATGGAATGGTTCCCCGCGATGGAATTGAACAGGGTCGTCTTGCCGGAGCCGTTCGGGCCGATCAGCCCGACGATCTCGCCGCGCGGTATCTGCAACGAGATGGCACGGTTGGCCACCACGCCGCCAAAGCGCTTGGTGACATTGCGCACAGCCAGCAGCGTGCTCATGACAGCAGACTCCCCGCGGCCCCATGGCCAGGCTCGCGCCTGTGCGCGGGCAGCGCACCCAGGATGCCGTCCGGGAAGAACACTACGATCAGCACGATCAGCATTCCCAGCGCGACGCGCTGCCACCCGAGCAGGTACGTCCAGAACAGCTCCTGCGTCACGTGGAACAGCACGGCCCCGATGACTGGCCCGTAGAGTGTGCCACGGCCGCCGAGGATCGCCATGACTACCATCCACACGCCAAAGGTGGAACTGGCAAACGCGAGCTCGCGGGGATCGATAAAGCCTACGAGGTTGCCGGCCAGCGCACCGGCCATGCCGAGGAAGAAGGCGCTGACGCACCAGGCGAGGATCTTGTAGCGCGTGGTGCGCAGCCCGAGCGCCTCGGCCTTGTCTTCGTCATCGCGGATGGCGTTGAGCGCCAGCCCGAACGGGCGCGCATAAAGCCAGCGCAATAGCAGCAGCGTAGCCAGCGCGAGCGCGAGCATCGCGTAATAGAAGACCATCTGGCGCGTGCCGGGGGAGCCTGGAAACACAGGCACCACCATGCCCGACCCCGCA
Source organism: Cupriavidus sp. CuC1 (assembly GCF_044627735.1). Classification (NCBI taxonomy): domain Bacteria; kingdom Pseudomonadati; phylum Pseudomonadota; class Betaproteobacteria; order Burkholderiales; family Burkholderiaceae; genus Cupriavidus; species Cupriavidus sp. CuC1. The sequence continues at coordinate 11,566 of NZ_JBIUHC010000107.1, forward strand.
CCGATAAACGACCATCCGGCCGCGCCGTCGGCAAAGGCGATGCCGAGTCCGAGCGTGCCGATGGCAAAGTAGTGCCCGCGCAATGCCAGTATGGCGGGGCCGAGCGCCAGCGCCAGCGCCACGGCAGCCAGCGCGGCGAGGGCGACGCCCGCCGCCAGCGCCGGAAAATAGGTGAGGCCAGTGTCGCGTTGGATCACCGCGCACACATAGGCGCCCACTCCAAAGAAAACGATATTGCCGAATGAGTTGTATCCCATCTGGCCGCCCATGATGTCCCAGCTCAGCGCAAACAGGACCATCAACCAGAGGAACGTCACCTGCGCGGTAATGGCGGGCACCAGCCACGGTACTTGCAACGCGCCCACGGCGACCGCAGCGATCAGCGCAAACCGGAGGGTGCCGGACTTCATTTCAGGTACCTGCGCTGCCTGCGCAATGCAAGGTTGCGGGACACCAGGATCACCACCAGCAATGCATAGAGGAAGGCGGTCTGGTACTGCGTGCCGAGCAGGAACCCGGCATAGTTCTCAGCGATACCCAGCCCACCGGCTGCAAGCAGCACCGGCAGCAGCCTGCCGAGGCCCGCGACCACCACGATCATGAATGCGCGCACGGTGTATGGGAGCCCGAGGTAGGGATGGATGAACCATGTCATCGCGACCAGCCCGCCGGCGGCGCCGCAAATGGCCGCGTTCAGCGCGAAGATGATGGCGTAGACGCGATCGGCGTCAACGCCCAACACACGTGCGGCACGCGCATTCTGCGCGGTGGCGCGAATCGCCTGGCCCGCGCGCGAATACCGCAGGAACAGCGCCAGCGCTCCGCCGAGCAGCAGCGCGGCGGCAAAGGCGATCAGCCTGAGGCCTGCCACCGTTACCCGCCCGCCCATCAGGGCCACATTGCGCAGTCCGGATTCCAACGTGCGCACATCGGCGCCGAAGAGTTCATTGGCCAACTGCTGCATTAGGATGCTGAGGCCGAAGGTGACCAGCACGGAGACGAACAGGTCGTGCTCGATGATGCGGAATATGACCAGCCGGTAGAGACCCCATCCCACCACGAACATCACCGCTGCGGCCACGGGCACCGCCAGCAGCGCCGGCACGCCCTGCGCGGACAGCAGGATGACCGCGTATCCCCCCAGCATGACCAGTTCGCCTTGCGCCACGTTGATGATGTTCATGACGCCCCATACCAGCGCCATGCCGTAGGCCGCCAGCGCAAACACGGCGCCCGCGAGCAGGCCGTCGATGACCAGCTGCAGGTTGATTTCTGGGGAATGGAGGAGGATCGCCAAGTCGGACATCGACGCCGTACCGTCGTCATCGGGGTGCGCCGCCCGCTCACTTGCGGTGCGCCCAGTCGGGAGAGGGGAAGATCATGCGGGACGACGCCCATCTGCTTGGCGCAACCACCTTGTACTTGCCGTCCTGCACCTGGTACAGGACCATGGACTTGACAATGTTCTTGCCGCTCTTGTCGAACCGGATCGGCCCATAGAAGGTCATCAGGTCTGTGCGGGCCAGTGCCTCGCGAACCTTCTCCGTATCGAACGACCCCGCGCGTTCGAAGGCATCGGCAAAGGCAAGCACGGAAGCACTGGACTCAGCCGCCTGGTAGGGCGGCTCGTAGTGGTACTCCTGCTCGAACATGCGCGCATACTGCTCGGCCGATCCGAACCAGCGGTCGGTGTACGTGAGCGAGCGGTCCCACTGCGACCCGCACACGGCGAACTCGGCCTTGGCCCCGAATTTCTCGATGATCTGCGCCGAGTCGCAATGCGTCAGAGCGAGCATCGGCACATCGATCTGCATTTCAGCGACCTGGCGCACCGCCAGCACTGCGCCTTTTTCATGTCCGGACACGACGAGGATGTCAGGCTTGAGCGCGCGCACCTTGGCCAGTGTTGCCGCCATGTCATTGAGTTCCGGCGGCAGTTTGTCGTCGATCACCACGCGCATGCCAAGCCGCTTGACGTCCTCGGCCACGCCGTCGCGCACGTCTTGCGAGAAGTTGTCGTTCTCGACAGCGATTGCCACCGTCATGTCTTTCGGCGCCTTGCCGATGTTCCTGGCCTGCTCGGCTGCCAAGGTGATGGCCGAGCGAAGATAGTAGTCCGAGGTATTGAGCACCGCGAACATATAGCGATAGCCCTGCGTGAACAGGTCGCGGTCGGCGCCGTTGCCCTCGACCATCGGGATGCGATGCTTCTCGGTGATCGGCGCGATGGCCTTGGTGAGGCCGGAGCTATATGGGCCGAGCACAAACGTGATGCCATCCTGGCTGATCAGCCGTTCGGCTAGTTGGGCGCCCCGGGCTGATGTCGACTCGTCATCGTAGTAGATGACCTTCAACTGGTAAGCCTTGCCGCCGACCTTGACTCCACCCATCGCGTTGATGCGCTTGACGGCCAGCGCGTAGCCGTTCTCGGTGTTCTTGCCGTTGGTCGCATACTTGCCCGTCAGCGACACCGCAGCGCCCAGGACAACAGTGTCGCCCTCGACCTTTGCTTGCGCTGGTGGTGCCGGTGCAAGGCCGATGGCGGCCGCGGCCAGCAGCGCCGCATGGGTGCGGGGAGCGCGGGCATCCATCCGGAAATGCGATATCAATGCAGCGCTCATGTCGTACTACCTCGCTATGTGTAGCATAGGCGAGAATCATGGCCGCAGTGCAGCATGGGCAACTGCACAGACTGCCTGCATCGCATCGCCATGTGATGAAACGTACGCGCGTCACAGGCGTGCCGCATTCGCCGCGCTGACAATCGCGCGTACCGGCATTCTATTCGTCCAGCAGTCGGGCATTCCATGGGGAGATGATGCCCAAGGAAGTGGGCTGTAGGTCCGGAATGAGTTGCTGCTGGCGTTTGCACGCAGAAGGCCTCACCCCTGAGCGGCCTGAAAATAATTGTAAGTACAACGATTGATCCGGCAATCGAGCTTACGATCGCACTGGGAAGGCGCTTTTGGCCGATTTACCCGGTGGCTGCGGTGGTGTCCGAGGCAGCTCAACCGGGAGCAATGGATTCCAGTCGTCGCGCGCAGGTATGCGAACGACCAGTGGATTTAAGGCGGCCCCCGGCGTATGCAAGGTGAGGTGTCAGAGCTGGCGAGCTCGCGCGAGTCTTCGGAGGCGCGTTTGTCGTCGATTTGGACGCGTCAGTTCAACGTCTTTTTCTGGCCGAACTGAGCCGTCGATCCGATTGCGAACCTATGCCTTCGTAAGGCTTGTGGCAAGGGCAGGGGAGTTACTGCCTTGATTGCAGCAACGAAACGGACCGTGGCCAGGCCTGGAAGGCCGGCAGCTCATACAGGTTGTCGAGGTAGGCGCCGAATTCGGGCGCGTCCAGCGGAAGCAGGCACGAGAAGCCGGCCGGCTCATCGTCCACGCAAGAGCAACGAGTTGCTATTCAGTGCCCATCTCCTCATCTTGCCTCAATCGATGACGATGATCTTGTCCGCTGATGCGGAGCGGAATGCGCAATTAGGCCGCGCTGAACAAACTCTACGAAATGGTTCGCTAATCGCTTCACCGTGCGAGGTAGGACGCGATTGGAGGGTACCTGGCTGGCCAGGACCACAGCGCGGTCGGCTAGCAAGAACTCTGGGGGCCTTGCAAGGTGCTCAGTTCTCACACTTGCTTGCTATCGAGGAAGCGTCCTGCGGCGACCGGAGCAGCGTTCGACGTCTGTACACCGGTTCCTTGCAGCCACAGGTTTGACCTACGTCGGGAAGCGGGGGGGGCGTCTCGAGCAGCGCTAATTCAAGCAGGTGCGCGCAACGCAAGATTTAACGGGTCCACGGCTTGTGCCCAGTCTGCGCCCTCGTCAAATTCGTCGTGCAGCAAGGTTGCCTGGGCCGGCGTCCAGAATGGTGTTTCCCAAAGATTGATGTCTTGCGGTAGCGGCGAATGCTTCGCAACGAACGCAGGGATGTCCGTTTTGTTGGATGGCAAGCCGAGCTGGGCTAACAGGTCGGAAAGCTGGTGAAATGGGGTGTCCATGGGAAACGTCTGGGAAGCAGGGTTTTGGCGGATGAAAGTGCCGCCGTAGGACTGCGCTTTTTTACAAGAGAGCGGCGCTCGCGTTTGCGGGCTGTTCCCCCCAACTATGCATAGCCCGCGCAATCAGCGCGCAAACACCGAGCGTGCCAGAGACAACGCCCAGTGACGAAGACGTGTGGGCGTGTGCATTAAAGCCGGTAAGGAATGCAAACGCCGCCATTTCCCACTTCGTGGCGATCTTCTTATCGTGTGTCATTTTTCAGTGAGCCGTGGCGGCGTTGCAGCTGAAGGTTGTATGGCGCCGACAACTACAGGAAGCGTTCGGCGCAGACTGGGGGCGTTTAGTACTCGATCACCGGCGCATGCACGGGCGCGATCGACTCGTGCGTGGTTGCAGTACGTTGTGCGGCCTTGTGGACCATCGTGTAGGCGTAGTCCACGCCCATGCCGTAGGCGCCCGAGTGTTCCTTGACCAGTTTCATCACCGCGTCGTAGGTGTCGCGGTGGGCCCAGTCGCGCTGCCATTCGAGCAGCACTTGCTGCCAGGTCACCGGCACCACGCCCGCCTGCACCATGCGCTGCATGGCGTAGTCGTGCGCTTCCTTGCTGGTGCCGCCGGAGGCATCGGCCACCATGTAGATCTCGTAGTCGCTGTCGTGCATCGCGGACAGCGCGAAGGTGGTATTGCAGACTTCGGTCCACAGGCCTGCCACGACGATTTTCTTGCGGCCATTAGCGGCCAGCGCGTCGCGCACCTTTTGGTCATCCCAGGAATTCATCGAAGTGCGCTCCAGCGTTTCCTTGCCGGGGAACACGTCCAGGATCTCTGGGTAGGTATAGCCGGAGAACGACTCGCTCTCTACCGTGGTGATGGTTGTTGGCACGTCGAAGATCTTGGCCGCCTTGGCCAGGCCCACGACGTTGTTCTTCATGGTCTGGCGGTCCATCGACTGCACGCCAAAGGCCATCTGAGGCTGATGGTCGATGATGATCAGTTGGCTGTTGCGCGGGGTCAGGACTTGCAGTTTAGCGTTCGACATGATTTCTCTCCAAAAAATTTGATTCAACGATTTGAGTTTTATCTGGCAGCGATTTGCTTCGTTGCGCAGCTGCGCTGTCCATGTGCAGAACTATACCGACCGCCACATTCCAGAGAGCGGCCTATCTCTGTAATAGTTATTCAAAATAATTGAATGTCGTTCGTTGAGGCGAGAGAGGACTCTGTCCTAGTGGGTCCATCGCCCTTGGAAGAAGCGCCACATGAGTTCCGCGGCCTCGAGCGCCATCGGCTGGTAAGTGCGTACCTTGTTTAGGTCGCTGGGTAACCAGCCGTTTGTTGAAAATTGCCGCGCGACCGATATAGCGCGACAAATAGGGAGCACTCCTTCAGGTCTTGTTCATTGGCATGGGCCGCTGCTTGGAGCCGGGCCCGACTGGTTGCCAGCCATTATCTGGCCCAAGCCGAGCACAAAATGACAATAGAGCGCACACGCGTTCAAGCCAAAGGGCTGGTGTAACACTACATTGCTGTCGGGCGCGCCGTATCTCCCCACATGGAGCCTGCGGGTGATTCGCGCCTCTGATGTCGACGCTACGTGGAGGCCCTACCGTGAATGCTGTACTACCGATGCGCGACGAATCAGCGCAGGACGACGCGATGGTCCTTGTTGTTGATGATGACTTGCAGGTGCGGAACGCGCTGGGAAGCCTATTCCGTTCAGTCGGCATTCAAGTCGTGCTGCTCGGCTCCGCGGCCGAGCTTTTTGCCTTCGGCTTCCCAGATGCGCTTTGCTGCGTAGTTCTAGATGTGCGCCTGAAGGGGCAAAGCGGCTTGGATGTGCAAGCCCGCATGGCAGAGCTCGGTATTCATATTCCCATCATCTTCATGACCGGCTATGGGGACATTCCGATGACGGTTGCTGCTATGAAGGCGGGAGCAGAACACTTTCTTTCCAAGCCGTTCCGTGAACAGGAACTGCTCGATGCCGTCACGGAGGCACTAGAAAAGGAGTGCTTGCGACGTGAGCGCATGCGCCGATTGGCTGCAGTGCGCGACTGCTTCCGTTCCCTGACACCGCGGGAGAGTGAGGTCATGGCGTATGCCGCATCAGGTTTGACAAACAAGGAGATTGCCGTCGCAATGTGCATCAGCGTGGTGACTGTCAAAGTTCATCGATGCCAGGCTATGCGAAAAATGAGGGCTCGGAGTTTCGCCGATCTGGTGCTACTTGCGCAAACTCTCGGTCTCGTGCTGCTTCCCTCTGAGTCCGAAGCTGATGAGCAGCCTGCTATCCGGCTGCAGCCTCGACAGCTTGGAACCGCAACCCTAGCGTAGGGACGGCATCGGGCAGCGTGCAGAGGACGAAGGTCATGTAAGGACGTCTCATCGATCCACTGCACGACACACTCACGATGGAGGAGAGTCCATCTTGCGAGGACGTAATGCTTTTTCGATGCATTGGATCATGTCCGTGTCCTGGAAGGGCTTGTAAAGGACGCACGTCGCACCCAATGCCATGGCACGCTGATCAAATCCCTCATGCGCAAATGCAGTCATGAAAATGACAGGCATATCGAGATTGCGTGCGCGCAGCGCCTCTATCAAAGCGAAGCCGTCCATGCCGGGCATTTTCGCGTCTGTGATAACACAGGACAGCCAAGGCAGCGAAGTGCACCGCAGTAGCTCTTGACCGCTTCCGAACAATTGCACGCCAAGATCGAGCGAACGCAGCAACCCCCCCACGGCATTTCGGACGGCCGCATCGTCGTCAACTATTGCGATCGTGGCGCGAGCTATCACACTGACTCCTTGTATACGCGTTGAGCGCTGGCAATGCTCTGCTGGAAGAGTAACGCCAAACCGGTGCATACCCTATCATACGATGGTATTGCCGATCCCTCGGGTGCACGTTCCACGCTACGTTGCGATGAAGTCACGCTGGCCAGGAAAATCAGTCCCCCCGCGATAGTGAGCCAGCCAGCTATTCTGTCCGATTCATACCAAGGTATTACATGCATGGCTGCTTCGAAATGGCACCGCATATTCAAAAGTCCTTGTGGGTGCGGGCGACCCCGGGACCGTTTGATGATTGATGGTTGATGGTTGATGGTTGATGGCGCTATTGGGATTGTCGATACTGCAGTAGTAGGGGAGCAGCGTCGCTTCCTTAGCCTGCAGTCGGCCTGCTTGCCCGCAGTGACGCGTTATCTTGCTGAAATGCTCGAAGGCACGAGACTTTGCTTGGCTTGGTGCCGCCAGCAGTTCGATCGCAGACCGCAGGCGAGTGCCAGTCCGCGCGCACTGCGGACAGACTGTCGCCGCCTATTGCCGCGTGGGCCTAATCCGGGCAGCAACTTCTACACCGGCTATCTACGCTATCGCTTTTGAAGATAAGCTTCCCCCGACTCGATCATGCAGCCTCGTTGAGCCGGGGGAAGTTCTCAAGGCTCGATCAGCGGTGATCTTCTGCCGATTGCAAGCTATGTAGCGTAGGAAGGCGAGGGCGTCTCGAATTCACTCGTCTGCCAATTCACTTCTGAAGGCTGTTTGCGCCATTGCGCCAAGTCAATAGACTGAGCGCCGTCAGCAATACGGCTGGCAGCATGACACACCAGATCGAAAGCATCGAATAGCCAAGGGCGCCGAGAGCGGCGCCCGATGCGAAACCCGCGAGCGCCGGTACCATCTTTTTGAGCCGGCCGCGTATGGCTGTGCGTTCCGCCTCAGATGCGGATGGTAAATCCACCAAGTCAATGATAATTTGCGTGGTATTTCCCGTCATGATCGTAGTGGGGCCAAGGTCTGACAAAGACGTCCTGGACAGTGAGTTCTGAATACCCATGGCCACTACGGCAAGCATGCTGGCGCCGACGGCCGCCGGCGTACCCGGATCAGAAATGGGAGAGGCGTGGAGTCCGGCAATTATGAAGAGAACCAGCGCCGCGGCCTCGGCAAATAGCAACAGCGAGGGTGCCGATTGTTTGTCCCGTACGATGCGTGACTCGGTCAGCCTGGCGGCAGCAACCGCCAAGGCAAAAGTCGGCAGCGCAAGCAGTTTGGCGAGCAGGCCCGTCGAATCACCGGCGATGTCGACGCCGATCATCACGAAGTTTCCTGTCACGTGCGCCGTAAATAGGCCGAATAGTGAAATGAAGCCGACCACGTCTACATAGCCAGCGACGAAGGCTAGGATGCAGCCGAACGCCGGTCCTGAAAGATCGGCGCGGCGGCCCGTGTCAGGAAGCTGTGTGGGTGTCAATGCGGTCTCCCACGAGGGTTGGTCAGCGGACGGTCAGAAGCTGTGCCGCATCGCAATGGCGAACGTCTGCGGGTCGGCGCCAGCCCTGATGCCGATGTTATTGATGGCGAAGTCATAGGTCGCGTTGCTGCGGTTGTTGATGCGGCTGTAGTAAGCGTATAGCGCAGTTCGCTTGGAAAGGGGATAGTCATAGCCGACAGTTACCTGAAATGCGCCGGTTTCCGAACCACTGCGGACGGATCCAATCGTTTCTGTAGCCGTGCCAGTGCCATTGCCGACAAAGGCGAAGCCGGCGCGTATGCTACCGGTGCCAAGCTGCTGTATCAGCGAGACATAGTAGCCATCGCGCGTAAGGTCTCCAGTGGCGGTGCGATAGTGCAGGCGTTCATACAGGGCACTGACGCGCGTCGACGGGAACTGGTAGGAAATTCCTGCCTTGATTGCGTCGTCGTTGCGTCCGCTGGTCTGATAGTGCTGGTGGATTTCATAGGCAAGCGTCAGGCTCAGGTTGCCGTGGTCATAGGCGGTGGCAAAGGAATACATCGCTGGATTGCGCGGCACCGTTGTCTTTTCTTCCGGCAATCCCCAGGCAATGGCGCCGCTCAAGCCGTGCCACGTCGGCGACTGGTAGTGCAATGAGTTCTTCTGCCGTCGATCAAATGAGCTGGTGTTCTGGACATTGTCGCTGGTAGACGCAGCGCCATTGCCTATCAGTGCCATGTAACCCGCAGTGGTGGGGTAATACGGGTCGTAGCTCTTGGTCGCACTTGTGTATGGTGTGTCCCAGTTGCCCATGAAGAGGGTGCCGTACGGGCTCTGAAGGCCGAGCCGGGTATCTCGCGCGGCAATTTGCCCCGTGCCGTTGTCAATCGACAGGGCACTTTCGATTTGCCAGATCGCCTTGATCCCATTGGCCAATTGTTCCTCGCCCCGCATGCCAAACACGGAGCGGTTATTCGTGAGGCGCGCCGTATTGCCTAATCTGGTGCCGTCGGTTGCGGTGGTCACGGTCACATACTCGATTGCTGTGTTCAGCCGACCATAGATCGCGACATTGTTGTCCGCCACGGCAGGTGCCGCGGCCGCGGACAAGGACGCTGCCAAGGCGACGTAGATGCGCCGGGGCACGATTGCGTTAGTACGGCTGGTAAGTGCTTCGGGCTGGTTTCGGAAACGACTCATGGCGTTACTGGTTCCCTTATTTGCTACGCGCGCGGAGGGATGCCGACGGATCAACGGTCGTGTCCGCATTGGGCGGTGTACCCGTAATCTTCGGGACGCATTCGCCGCGGAACCATGCAATGGTTACTGGCTCTCCAGCCAGCATGCGCTTGACCGGCGGCACGACCTGCTCGCCAATCAGCATGCCCAGCAGCCCGATCAAAGCAATTGCGGGCGGCGCAGGCGAGCGGACCTGTATCAATGCATAGATGATGCCGACCAGGATGCCGGCGCCAAGGGAGATGAGATAGAGCTTCATATGAGACAAGGTTGGAAAGGGGGGAAATCGGTGCGACGCTACGCCGGCGGCAGGCCCAGTCCGAGCAGGTGCCGCACCTGCGGCGGCTTGGCGCCCACGTGGAAATCTGCCACGTCGCGTTGCAGATCGGCATCGGCATTGGGCACCCGCTGGTGCTGGCGGAGGTGCTCGGCCCACGACTCGACCAGGAACCACTCGGTCAGTAGTTCGGGGTTGGCCGGATCTTCCATCACGCCCCAGTTGAACGCGCCGTCGCGCAGACGCTCTTCCGACAGCTTGTGCACCGCATGCAGGAACGCATCGCGGTTGGCGGGGGGGATGCAATATTCGATCAGGATCATCACCGGACCACGGTCGTGCGCGATCTCGCCGGCCATCTCCGGTTCGGGCCAGTGACGTGCGGGACCGAGGTCTTCTTCGCCGCGAGGCAGCCGCATGCGGTTCAGGATCAGCGCGGTAACGACCAGTCCCGCCGCGGCAATCAGCAACGCGTGCGGCGTCCCCAATGCTTGCGCCACGAAGCCCCAGAGCAGGCTGCCGCCAGCCAGCGCGCCGTTGAACACCATCTGGTACACCGCCAGCGCGCGACCACGCACCCAGTTCGGCAGGATCGCCTGCGCCGCGCCGCCGAGCGTGGTCAGCGCCATGATCCACGCGGCGCCGAGCAGCAACAGTAGCGGCAATGCCAGCCATATGGGTGGTGCGCTCGACAGCGCCGCCATGACGACCGCCGTGACGATCGCGGACAACAGCACCATGCCATCTGCATCGAGCCGCTGCTGCAGCTTGGACATCGTCAGCGCGCCAAGGATCGCGCCGGCGCCGACTGCGCCCAGCAACACACCATAGAGGCCGGCACCGCCATGCAACAGCTGACGGGCTACCAGCGGCAACAACGCCCATACGCCGCTGCCGAAGGCAAAATGCACGGCGGCGCGCGCCAATACTACGTGCAGCTTGCTGTGCGCGCGCGTGAAGCGTAAGCCTGCCCGGAAAGCGCTGAAGAAGTGCTCGCGCAGCGGATCGCTTGGTTGTTCGGGACGCTTCCACCAGATCAGCGCAGCGATGACGAACACATAGCTGAGCAGGTCTGCGCTATACGCGGCAGCCGCGCCGAATGCTGCGAGCAGTAGACCCCCGGTAGCCGGTCCAATCGCACGGGCGACGTTCACGCCCAGCGAGTTCAGTGCTACGGCCTGTCGTAGCGTGCTCGGCGGCACGAGCTCGGGCACGATCGACTGCCACGTCGGCCCCATCATCGCCGCGCCCACACCGCCGACGAACGCCAGTGCAATCAGGATTTCGATTGTCAGCGCCTGGCGCCACGCCAGCAGCATCAGCGTGCCGCTGACCATGGCCAGTCCGATCTGGATCACAATCAGGAAGCGGCGCCGGTCGAGGATGTCGGAGAGCACACCGGCCGGAATCACAAGCAGGAAGACGGGGAGCGTGGCGGCCGCCTGGATCGTGGCGACCGCTGCCGGTGAAGTGGAAAGATCGGTTGCCAGCCATGCGCTGGCCACATCGCGCATGAAGCTGCCGATGTTACCGAGGATCGTGGCCACCCACAGTACCGCGAACGTGGGCTGGGCCAGCGGGGCAAACGTGCCGCCCGATGCAGGCTTGGCCGCGGAGATGGCAGATTGCGTCATGGTTGTCTCCGCGTGCGAAGGTCATCCCACGCCACGAGCATGAACCCACCCACCAGGCCCAGATGTTCGAAGAACGCGTTAGCCATCATGAACTGCGCCTCGGGCGGTGCGCTCCAAAACCGGTTGGCCAGGAACGTGGCCATCAGCGTGAACGCCGCCAGCGCCAGTGCGCCGAGCCAACGCCAGAAGCCGGTCAGGATCATCGCCGACGCACCAAGCTCCAGCGCAATCGTCGCCCCGGCCAGCGGCACGGCAGGCGACAGGCCGAAGTGCTGCATCTCTGTCACTGCGCTGGAGAAGTCGAACAGCTTGACCAAACCGCCCTGCAGGTAGGCTGCGCACAGCAAAAGCAGGGCGATCCAGCGCAGCCAGCGAGGCAGCCGGTGGGTGTTGTTGCCGGCCGTGGTTAGCGGGGGCGTCGAGATGGTCATGGCCGCTCTCCGATGTGGTCAACGTGGATCAGAATGCCCAGCACGAGCAGCCCAGCGCGCCCCAGAACGTGCTTTCGTCCGACGTCGGCACGCCCGAGGTCCACGCCTTTGCATGCGCATGGCCATGCACGCCGCACGAACTGGCGCAGCCGCACGCGGTGTTCAGCGCCAGCGCCTTCGCTTGAGGGCGCGGCTGATACTGGCTGCCATGACGGGCCGGCGACCAGTCCGGCATGGCCGGCGGAATCTCCGGCGACAGCTTGCCGAACTCGCTATCGCCATAGACCACTTTGCCGCCGAGGATCGTCATCACCGAGGTGATGTCCTGGATCTCGTCACCCGGCACGCTGAAGTAGTCCTGCGACAGCACCGCCAGGTCGGCCAGCTGACCCACCTTGATCTGGCCCTTCTTGCCCACTTCAGACGAGAACCACGTGTTGGCTTCGGTCCACAGCCGCAGCGCCGTGTCGCGGTCCAGCAGGTTGGCCTGCGGATACATCGACATGCCGCCGACGGTCTTGCCGGTGGTCAGCCAGTACAGCGACACCCACGGGTTGTAGGACGCCACGCGCGTCGCGTCCGTGCCGGCACCGACCTTGACGCCCTTCTCGAGCATCTTCTTGATCGGCGGCGTGGCTTCGGCGGCGCGGGCGCCATAGCGCTCGACGAAGTACTCGCCCTGGTATGCCATGCGGTGCTGCACGGCAATGCCGCCGCCCAGCGCGGCGATGCGGTCTATATTGCGGTCGCTGATGGTCTCGGCGTGGTCGAAGAACCAGTTCAGGCCGTCAAACGGGATGTCCTTGGCGACTTTCTCGTAGACGTCCAGCGCACGCGTGATGGTCTCGTTGTAGGTGGCATGCAGGCGCCACGGCCAGCGCTTTTCCGCCAGCAGGCGGATAACCGGCTCCAGATCGGCTTCCATCGACGGCGCCATGTCGGGGCGCTCGACACGGAAGTCCTCGAAGTCGGCCGCCGTGTAGACCAGCATTTCGCCGGCGCCATTGTGGCGGTAGAGGTCATCGCCCTGGCCTGGCTTGACGGTCGACGTCCAGGTCTTGAAGTCGCTCAGTTCTTCCTTCGGCTTCTGCGTGAACAGGTTGTACGCCAGCCGCACCGTGAGCTGCCCGTCCTTGTGCAGCTCCTCGATGATGTTGTAGTCCTCGGGGTAGTTCTGATAGCCGCCGCCGGCATCGATCACGCCGGTCACGCCCAGCCGGTTCACCTCGCGCATGAAGTGGCGCGTGGAGTTCTTCTGGTATTCGGGCGGCAGCTTCGGCCCCTTGGCGAGCGTCGCATAGAGAATCGTCGCGTTCGGCTTGGCCAGCAGCAGCCCTGTGGGATTGCCGCGCGCGTCGCGCACGATCTCGCCACCCGGCGGATTCGGCGTGTCCTTGTTGTAGCCCACTGCGCGCAGCGCGGCGCCGTTCAGGATGGCGCGGTCATAGAGGTGCAGGATGAATACCGGGGTATCGGGCGCCACGGCGTTCAGTTCCTCGATGGTTGGCAAGCGTTTTTCCACGAACTGGTGTTCCGTGAACCCGCCGACCACGCGCACCCATTGTGGGGCGGGCGTGCGCGCCACCTGTTCCTTGAGCACGCGCATCGCATCGGCCAGCGAACGCACACCGTCCCAGCGCAACTCCATGTTGTAGTTCAGGCCGCCGCGGATGATGTGCATGTGGCTGTCAATCAGCCCGGGAATGGCCCGCCGGCCGTTCAGGTCGATCACGTTTGTCTGCGGCCCGGAGAGCTTCATGATGTCCTGGCGCACACCCACCCCCACGAAGCGGCCGTCGCGGATTGCGACCGCGTCGGCCTGCGGGTTGGACTTGTCGAGCGTGGCGAACTTGCCGTTGACGAGGATCAGGTCGGGAGTCGGGTTCGGGGTCATGGCGAGAAGATCCGAAGAGGCTGCCGCACCGAGGGCGGCAGCAGAGGCGATGAATTGCCGGCGGGTAACTGACATCGCGGCTTAGCTGTTCAGAAAGGCAAGCAGGTCGGCATTGACCTGATCGGCGTTGATTACGCACATGCCATGCGATGCGCCCGGGTAGACCTTGAGCGTGGCGTTCTTGACGATCTTGGCCGACAGGCGGGCCGAATTGTCGATGGGCACGATCTGGTCGTCGTCACCATGCAGGATCAGCGTCGGCACGGTGATTTTCTTCAGGTCCTCGGTGTAGTCCACCTCTGAGAACTCCTTGATGCATGCGTACTGGCCCAGAATGCCACCGGTCATGCCCTGTGCCCAGAACGCATCGATGGTGCCCTGCGAAACCTTTGCGCCGGGGCGGTTGGAGCCGAAGAAGGGCGTAGTCAGGTCCTTGTAGAACTGCGAGCGGTTCTCCGTCACGTTCTTGCGGATGCTGTCGAACACTTCCATCGGCAGCCCGTTCGGGTTGGCCGCGGTCTTGAGCATGATTGGCGGCACCGCGCCGATTAATACCGCCTTGGCCACGCGCTTCGTGCCATGACGGCCGATGTAGTGCGCCACTTCGCCGCCGCCGGTGGAGTGGCCAACCAGTGTGGCGCCTTTGATGTCGAGGGCGTCCAGCAGCGCGGCCAGGTCGTCGGCGTAGGTGTCCATGTTGTTGCCCTGCGCGGGCTGGTCCGAACGGCCATGGCCGCGACGGTCATGGGCGATCACGCGAAAGCCCTTCTGCACCAGGTACAGCATCTGGGCGTCCCAGGCGTCGGCATTGAGCGGCCAGCCGTGCGAGAACACTACCGGGCTGCCCGTGCCCCAGTCCTTGTAGAAGATGCGCGTGCCGTCTTTGGTCGTGACGTAGTGGCCCTGCTTCGTGGCGCGGCTGCTGGCCGGCGCGGCTTGCGCGGCCGTGGGCGTCAGTGCGGCAAGCGACGCCACCGATGCGGCCGCGGCGCCAACAGTGCTACCTACCAGCAGTTGCCGGCGCGATGCATCGATGTTGTGACCGTGTTCCTGGATGTGTTCTATTTGCATGATTAGGGCTAGCCGAAAGTTGGCTCGAAATGCTGGATGAAAGAGATCGCTGGTTGCATCGGCCTATACACGGAAATCGTGCGTAGGCCGATGACTATCTTCTTCTTGATCAGCGTTTAGCGTGCGGGCACCGGGGCGATGGATTCGTGCCCCGTAGCCGTGCGCTGGGCGGCCTTGTGGACCATCGTGTACGCGTAGTCGACACCCATGCCATAGGCGCCCGAGTGTTCCTTCACCAGCTTCATTACGGCGTCATAGGTGTCGCGGTGGGCCCAGTCGCGTTGCCATTCGAGCAGCACCTGCTGCCAGGTCACCGGCACCACGCCGGCCTGGACCATGCGTTGCATGGCGTAGTCGTGGGCTTCCTTGCTGGTGCCGCCCGAGGCGTCGGCGACCATGTAGATCTCGTAGTTGCCTTCGAGCATGGCGCACAGCGCGAAGGTGGTGT
The DNA here is from genome assembly GCF_044627735.1 of Cupriavidus sp. CuC1. NCBI lineage: Bacteria > Pseudomonadati > Pseudomonadota > Betaproteobacteria > Burkholderiales > Burkholderiaceae > Cupriavidus > Cupriavidus sp. CuC1. The sequence goes on from NZ_JBIUHC010000107.1 coordinate 26,803, forward strand.
TGCAGACCTCAGTCCACAGGCCGGCCACGATCACCTTGTTGCGGCCGTTGGCCTTGAGCGCATCGCGCACCTTCTGGTCGTCCCACGAGTTCATCGAGGTGCGCTCCAGCGTCTTCTGGTCCGGGAACACGTCGAGCAGTTCCGGATAGGTGAAGCCCGAGAACGACTCGCTCTCGACGGTGGTGATCGTCGTCGGGATATTGAAGATCTTTGCCGCCTTGGCCAGGCCGACGACGTTGTTCTTCATCGCCTGGCGGTCCATCGACTGGACGCCGAAAGCCATCTGCGGTTGATGGTCGATGAAGATCAGCTGGCTGTTCTGCGGGGTGAGGACTTCAAGATTGGGATTGGACATTGCGTGCTCCTGTTGGGGGCGAGAGTAGGGCTGCCGCGGCACCAGCCGCCGCGACAGAGCCGCGTCGGGGCGGCTAGGCATAAGGGCCGCGACTGGCGTTTGTATCCGAATCGCAACCTGACGCAAGAATAGCCGGCGCTGTCGGTCATGGCCATTGTCGATTCGTATTAGTCGTGCGCGGCCTTGGTTTCATCGCGACGCCGCCAGGGCCGTGCCACAGCAAACGGGAATAGCTTCGCCGGCCCTTGCGGCGTGGGGGAGACATAGCTGTGTGCGACTCTGATGTGCCGCACCCTGCATACTGGCAGGCTGGGGCTGGCTCCAAGATCCACGCCGAACTAACCCCATGGTATAAGTATTCAGGACCCGGCAATGTGATGTAATATAATGTTTTGCTGGGGTCATGCCAAATTGGCGTGAGTGGGCCTGCCCAGACCCCGCGTACCGATGAGTGCACTGGAGATTGACTGTGACAATCGACAGCTTCATAACCGCGGACACCAGTGCGAGTGATGAAGCGATGGTGCTAATCGTTGATGACGACGCGATGCTTCGCGGCGCGTTGGAGAACCTCTTCCGATCAGTCGGGATGCGCGTCGCACTGTTCGCATCCGCTGCCGAACTGCTAGCATTCGCGTTCCCGGACGCGCCCACTTGCCTTCTGCTCGATGTCAGGCTCCGCGGGCAGAGTGGCCTGGACCTACAGACTCGGCTGTCCCAAATGGACATCCAAATCCCAATCATTTTTATGACTGGTTACGGCGACATCCCCATGACCGTTGCCGCTATGAAGGCTGGTGCTGAGGATTTTCTGGCGAAGCCATTCCGCGAGCAGGACCTGCTCGATGCCGTGGCGGCTGCCTTGCAAAAGGATCAGCATCGCCGCCATGGCATGCGTAAGCTGGATGAACTGCGAGCCAACTACCAGAGCCTGACGCCGCGTGAGGGCGAGGTCATGCGCATGGCGGTGACCGGTCTGCTAAACAAGCAGATCGCTAGCGAGCTAAGTATCAGCGAGGTCACCGTGAAAATTCATCGCGGCCAGGCCATGCGCAAGATGAAGGCACGCACCTTTGCCGAGCTTGTATTGATGGCACAGCAGCTCGGCATTTGCGAGTCGCCGCTTTGAGTCCCTGTAGCCTCCCGCCGTCGGCGGGAGGCATCTAGTCTTGACGCTGCAGGGTGAACTGAAACACGGCGCCGTAAGGCACATTGGGGCTCGCCCACAGCCGCCCTCCGTGTGCCTCGATGATCAACCGGCAGATCGCCAGACCCATGCCCAGACCCTCCGCCTTGGTAGTGAAGAAGGTCTGGAAAACCCGCTCCAGATCTTGGGGCTCCAGCCCGATGCCAGCATCCTGAACGGCAACCAGCACAGCCCCCGATGCGTCGAGGCGCGACCGAATCAGCAGTTCCCGCGGCCGCTCTGCCACCTCTTTCATTGCCTCGATGCTATTCATCATCAGGTTCAGGAGCACCTGCTGCAACTGCACCCGGTCACCCACAACCGGCGGCAGGTCAGGCGCCAGCTCCGTCCGGAGCAGGACTTGATGGCGGCCTACCTCTCCCTGGATCAGGGCATTCGTGTCTTCGATAAGGGTGTTCATGTCAAGGCGCGCCGTGACGACGGCCGTCTTCTTCAGCAGCGCACGCATTCCTCCAATCACTGCGCCAGCCCGATGGCCATCCTGAACGATGCGCCCCAACGTCTCTCGCACCTCGCCGAGATCGGGCGGCTGGCGAGCGATCCAGCGCAGGGCCGCATTGGCGTTGGTGACGATGGCGGTCAACGGCTGGTTGACCTCGTGAGCGATCGAGGCTGTCAGCGCGTTCAACGTCGTCACGCGGGTAACGTGTGCAAGTTCGGCCTGTGCCTGGTGCAGCGCCTGCTCGGCGCGCTTGCGCTCGGTTAGATCAAGTATGTAGGAGACACCTTGGTCCCCACCCTCTTCGAATGTCGCGCACCCTAGCAGGACGAGCACGCGGCTTCCATCCTTGCGGAAGAACTCTTTTTCGAACGGCGGCAAGGTCCCGCTGATCCGAAGGTCCTGGACCAACCTTGCGTCACGCTCGCGCCAGTCCGGGGGCGTCAGGTCCGTCCAGCGCAAAGGGGCTGAGGCGAGGTCCTCGCGGTCGTAGCCCAGCATGCGGAGGAACGCGTCATTGGCCTCGAGGATTCGGCCGTCCATGTGCCAGATGCAGATCCCGATGATGTTGGCCTCGACCAAGCGCTGAATCTTCGCTTCGCGTTGTGCGAGATCCCGGTACAAACAAGTAATCTCCAGCGCGGTCGCCGCCTGCGAGGCGAGCAGCTTCAGCACGGTGGTGCGGGTTGGCACGAAGACGCGTGGCGCGAGGTTGTTCTCGAGGTAGAGCACACCGACGAGCTTGGCCTGCGTAAGCAACGGGAGGCAGAGAACGGATCGGGCATGATGCTGCAGAATGTACGGATCGGCGGAAAATGGGTTCTGTGTCGCGGCATTGTCGAGATTTATGTTCTCGCGGGTGCGCAGGACATAGTGGAGCATTGATACCGGCAGCGCAGTCGCAGTCACGCTCTCGTCGCGGAGCTGCACCGTGACAGTATCGCCACCGGTCGTAGCCTCTGCCGCAATGCGCTGCTCGTCCCCTCGGGGCAAGATCAGCAGCCCCCGTTCCGCGCCGGCCTGTTCAATCGCGGTGCGCATGAGTGTGTCGAGTAACTTGTCCAGGACGATCTCGCCCGAGACCGCCTGCGTCACGGCAATCACGGTGGCGAGGTCCAGGTGTTCGACCGGTGCGCCGATTGTCATCGTCGGTGCGGGCGCCCGCTCTTCCCCACAGAGGTGCGGATACAACGCATCAAGTTGCCGCACCTTACCATCGGCGCCCCAGCGGAGATAGCTGTGGCGGGCGTCCTGCAAATACACGCGTGCAACCTTCTCGAAGCCACGGCCGGCATAGAACCGCGCGGCCAACTCGTTGGCGAGCGCCTGGTTATGGATGAAATCATTGTCCTGTGCGGAGCGGATGGCCTGCTCGTAGAGGCCCATCGCATCAACTTCGCGCCCATCTAGGCGGGCGATTTCCGCGCCAACCAATGCGGCTCTGTTCTCGAAATTCTCTGGGCAATGCTCGGCCCAGATAAGGAGCTGGCGATGATGGGCGGCCAATGCCTCCAGGTGCTGGGCCCGTTGTGGCGCGTCGGCCGTGCCGCAGCATGCGGCCCGCGCCAACGCGGCGTAGAAGTGGTATTCCGCCTGCTCGAAGAACGATGGCGATGTCCAGAGGAGACGTTTTGCCCTGTCCGCCGCCGCTATGGCGGCTGGGTGGTCGCCGGCGAGGAAGCGTGCCTGCAGTTTTCGGATCCAGTACCAGCAGGTGGCGAGCGTGGGGCCCGGAGCCTCATCCAGATACCGCTCAAACTGCTGCTCGTCGAACTCATCATCATCGAAGACCCCGAAGACCGGGGTCAGGCCGCGCAGAGTTCGCGCTAGCTGGAGCTGGGGGGTAGCCCGGTCGACGGCGAGACCGAACCTCGCCCGGCGCGCGAAGTCGATCGTGGCCTCAGCTTCGTTCTGCACCTCGGCAAGCGGATCGCCGCACGCGAGCAACTGCGTAATGAGGTTGTTGCGCGCGAAGGACGCGTAGGTGAGGTCACCGAGCTTGCTGGCCACGTCGAAAGCGCGCCGCACCAGGCTGCGCGCGGCTCGGATGGGTTGTGTCCATTGCATCACGTGGCCCCCGAAAGCCTGGTAGACGCGGGCCCTGAAACGGTCCAGCCCGCGCTGCTCGACCAGGTTCAGGCCGAGCTGGCCGAAGCGGAATGCCGCCTTGTAGTCGCCGGATTGAGGCCCCAGGATCATGCCGAGCCAGGTATAGGCGAGGCACGACGCGTCGCTGTTGCCATGCTCGAGGCTGAGGTTTGCCATCCGTCCGATGATGAGGGAGCCCAAGTTCACGTCGGTATACCAGGCCGGCAGCATTAGCGCAGTCAGGACATCCATCGTCTCGCTCGCGACCGCATTGGTCAGCAGCGGTAGGTCGAGCAGCGCCTCGATCGGGCGGTCGCCAAGCTGCCGCCAAATCCGATCGTATTCCTGTAGAACCTCCTCATCTGTCGGGTGTGCCGAACATTGGATGCCGGCGCGGCACAGGTAGTCGAGGCCCACCTCGACGGCGCGCTCGCGCTGGCCGATGGCCAGAAACAGCTCCAGCCGCAGCTGGGTGACGGAGGCTAGATCGGGGAGGCTGGCGGCACGGCGCGCGAGCTCGGCCAGGCGCGCGTCCGCCGCGGCCGACGCGCCGGTCAGAAATTCGCATTCGGCGAGGTGGAACTCGAACGCGAAAGCAAACTTGGGCCGGTGCTTCCAGGCGTCCCCCTGCACGAGCGCTGCACCGGCGGTGAGATAGGTCAGCGCCGAGGCGTAGGCCGTGGACGCCTTGGCGCGCTGGCCTGCGAGCAGATTCAGCTCAGCCACTTGCTCCCGCTCCTCGGCTGCAGTGACGAGGTCGGCGCCGCGGTTGAGCTGGCCGACGATATCGAAGACACGCTCCGCTATTGCCTCAGGCGGCGTGCCCGCAGCGAGCCGTCTGCCAATAGCGAGGTGCGCTGCCGGCCGCGCGCCTTCAGGAATCAGCGCGTAGGCCGCCTCCTGGATACGATCGTGCAGGAATCTGTAGGTATTTCCCAAACGCAACACATGTCCGGCGCGTACCGCTGGCCACAGAGACGCGTCAAGCTCCGCCTCGCTGGCATCCTGGACCATGGCCAGGATAGCGATCGTCGCGTCATTGCCGAGACACGCCAACTGCTTCAGAGCGTTGCGGGTCGCCGCGGGAAGGCGCCTCAGCTTGGCGAGCATGAGATCGGCCACATTGTCGGTGAAGCCCTTGGCCCGAATCTGCTCAAGGTCCCAAGACCAGCGCGCGCCATGATGATCGAAAACGAGCAGCCCCTCTTCGGTCAGGGCGGTGAGGAACTGGATGGCGAAAAATGGGTTACCGCCGGTCTTCTCCTGCACCAGGCGGGCCAGAGGTGCGGCGTCCCCTGGTGCGCAATGCAAGGCATCGGCGACGAGTCTGCTTACATCGTCGAACCCAAGGGGGGAAAGTGCGATGTCATTTACCCGCGCTCCGGCCTGGCGGATTGCCGACAATCGCAGTAGCAACGGATGTCCGGGCTTGACGTCGTTATTCCGATAGGCTCCGATAAGCAGCACGTGGCGTACCTCCGGCTGGGTCGCCAGATACTCGAGCAGATCAAGTGTTGCCGCATCCACCCACTGCAGGTCGTCTAGAAAGAGTGCCAGCGGATGCGCGGGTTGGGCAAAGACGGCAAGCAGGCGCTGGAAAACCATCTGGAATCGGTGCTGTTCGTCGCGCGGCGGCAGCTCCGGAACCGGCGCCTGCGGCCCTAGAATCAGCCCGAGCTCGGGTATGAGCGACACCATGAGGCCGCCATTCGGGCCAAGCGCCTCCTCCAGTGCGGCGCGCCATGGCGCCAAGTCGGCCTCGCTCTTGCCCAGTAGTGGGCGGATCAGATTCTGGAAAGCCTGTGCCAAAGTCGCATACGGGATGTCTCGCTTGTACTGATCGAACTTGCCCGAGGCAAAGAGGCCATTCCTGAGAACCAGTGCGCTGCGCAACGCAAGCACGGCCGAGGTCTTCCCAACACCGGCGTAGCCGGAGACCAGCACAATCTCTGGCGTGCCCTGGGTCACCACCCTATGGAAGGCAGCGAGCAAGGTCTCAATCTCGCGCTCCCGTCCGTAGAGCCGTTCCGGAATCAACGGCCGATCAGGGAGGTCATGCTCACCAAGCGGGAAGGAGTCAACGCGTCCCAGGCTTTCCCATGCGGTCAGGCTGCGCCGTAGATCGGCCTCCAGCCCGGCTGCCGTCTGGTAGCGCTCCTCCGCCGTCTTGGCGAGCAGCTTCATCACCATGGCGGAGAGCAAGGCCGGGATCGATGGTACCCGCTCCGCCGGCGGCACTGGCTGCCGGGCGAGATGGCTGTGCAACAGATCCATCGGGTCGTCGGTGGCAAACGGTAGCACGCCCGTGAGCATTTGATAGAACGTGACGCCGAGCGAATAGAGGTCGCTCCGCGCGTCGATTGGCCGGTTCATGCGTCCGGTCTGCTCGGGGGCCATGTAGGCCAGCGTGCCGGCGATCTCTCCCGGTGGCGCCAGTAGCTGGCGCTCGCGCGACAGGCGCGAGGCAATGCCGAAGCCCGTGAGCCGTGCCTCGCTAAGGGCATCGTTCACCAGGATATGGGCCGGCTTGAGGTCCTTGTGTATAAGACCCCGCCGGTGGAGCTGGTCCAGGGCCGCGGTGATGCTGACGGCCAGACGCAAGAAACGACCCACCTCCATGGGGGCGCTCAGTAGCCCGGCAAGCGGCTCACCGCCGGGGTCCTCAAGCAGCAAAACAGTCCGCCCATGTTCCCGCACAAGTTCTAGCGGCCGCACTGCCCAACTGGCGTCCAACTCACCCTGTAAGCCGTATTCGTGTGCGAGGCGAGTGAGGCTAGAGGGCAGCGGGTGCTCGGCTGCGGGCCACACAGCCAGCACGGCCTTCGGCTCGCCATCTGGGCCGAGTCGCGAGCCTCGACCGACAACGCGATCGCCGTCCTCCCATGCGACCTGGAAGCCGACGCCCGCCACAGTGCCGAAGGAAAACAATGAGTTCATCTGATGTTCCGCTCTCAAATCGGTAACTGCCTTTGGTGTTTCTGGACCGGATGCATCAGACATAATGCCTCCGCAACCGTCGTACCGGTGAGCTGGTCACGGCGGCCGAGCGAAGCAATTTTGCCACGTTGACGCCTTAACGGTGTTTGACCGCGGTGGCATCGCCATCATCGAACTCGAGAACGATCGTGCATCGCATGTCGGCTCTCCGTCTCTTTGATACCGGGACGATAATCCGATGCAGGGCGGCATCCCAGGGTTTTTGACGGCTTCCCCGTTGTTCCGGTTATGCACTCTCCTTCGCTGCCGGTGCATAGGGCGCGCTATCAATATGATTGCCTCCCGATTCCGGGTGCCGTAACTTGGGCGCATCCTGCCGGATGCACCCACTCTAGTCGCCGCCCGGTGGCCTTTGCCTTCAGTTCGGCCACTTCCACTTTGGTGCGCGCCAGGTCGATCGCCGGCGTGAACAGGAAGTTGGCGTTCTGGATGACTAAGTCGCGACCTTTGCCCGAACCCGCGGCGTTCAGGATCGGCGGGCGCTCGCCGTGGCACGGCTTGGGCAGCCCGTAGATGTCCTTCAGGCCCGCGCGACCCTGACCGATCTGGTCCAGCGTCGCGATCTGCTTGGCCACCACCGCCGGGTGGTTGGCCGCGGTATGGATGGTGGCAAATACCGTCAGGTTCTTCGTCTGCGCCAGCAGCCCAGCGGCCCATGTGATCGTCTCCAGCACCGAATCGGCAGGTGGCAAACGTGCCCAGTGCAAAGTCCTAGAAGCTTTCTCATGCGTATCTCCCGGCCAAGTAGCTTTCCTGAAGCATGCGCCGCACACGAATAAAGCGGCGCCCGTACTGCCCTGAAAAACCCGCGCACGCAACGTGCGCCGCGCTGACAATGCCCAAGACCTCGAGTAACTCCACGCCATCCGCGAAAATCGCCCGCACTGCCGAGCAACATCGCTGGCACCTAGCGACGGATGATTTCAGCGTCGAGATCATCTTCATGGGACGGGCCCCATGCCGCGACCACTACCTGATCCGACGCCACCGTCGCGCGCGACGATTCGCACCATTCACCAACTGGGCGAGCGCATTCGAGCCACCCTCGCAGGGGAAGGGAAGCCCATTGACCAGGCGGCGAGGCATTGCGGTGTCTCTGTCGGCATGCTGTCCAAGCCCGAAAATGGCAAGGGCGTCAATCTCGAGCATGTCCTGCGGGTGCTGGGCGGACTGGGTTTGACGATGCTGGTCGTATCCAAGGCGCATGCGGCTTGGTGCGGCTCATGCGGCCCAGATCGGCGAGGATGCGGCCAGGGAACAGCATGCCTGGCTGAAACAGTAGAGACGCGATCTGTGATGGTCTAATCAGGATGGGCGTCCTGATCGGTTGGGCGTTGTCGCATAAATCCGGCTGGTGCTAGCTGACGTTTACATGCAACAGCCAGGGTGGCACGTCTGCTAACTTTCCGGGGACTTGCGTAGATTCTCGACTTTTTCCCGAGAAGATGCGCAAGGACGAACACAGGCGAAGCGAGCCGAAAGGTGTCGATCGAGTCAGGAACTGGGCGAGCTACAACGCTGGCTTGATTGCGAGAGGCGACGTGACGATGTGGATTGACGGTAAGCGCTAAATCCAGCACACCTTGAGTATTCAAGGAGTTCCGGACTTTGGGCGACGATCAGTCTCGCTCAGGCTG
>NZ_JBIUHC010000108.1:0-35226 GCF_044627735.1 Cupriavidus sp. CuC1
AACGCTGGCATGCGGCACAGCGTAAAAAGGCCGCATAACCCGAGAGCTAAGAGCTACACCAAACAGGGGCAACATCACCTCGAGGCTTGCGTAGAGCGGTCGACGCTGAATGCCAGCCGGCTCGCATGAGGGCGCGACCTGCAGCAGCCGCTTGGCGCAATCCAATCTTCTCCTGCAGTCGGTCGGTCTTTAGCTGCATATCCTCTGACTGAGTGCGATCCACCGTCTCCAGGACACTCAGATACCGCTGGATGCTCTTCTCGATTTGTTGTTGGCGCTTATCTGCACGGATTCTCCCGGCCAATATTCGTTGGCTACTCGAGCAAAATTAGTTGAGTCTGTGATGGCTCGGTATGGCGCAAAATGCAGAAGCGCGGTGCCATGCCTGCAGATCGTGCCTCCACCAGAGCGCTCATGCTGTCGGCAGACCGCATACGGCGTTCGCGTGCAAGCCCAGTCGGAAAGTGAACGGTACTGGCGTTGGAGCATTAGTGGCCGTTTGCGGGTGCCGACCTGCCATATGACGGTCTGTTCGCGAGGAACAGCAAAGACCGAAAATGGCCGAACTCCGCCGTCGGCTCACCGTTCGAGGACCGACGGCAGCCATCGGCGGCTGCCGACCCTCAACGGTCCCTCGAGCAGGCGCGACATAAACGACCGCTTTCGAAGTCTATGGGACGTCCGCGCGTTCCTGTACGCGACAGGCGGTGTGCACCCGACCCCTCTGTGATGTTCGGTTTGGCGACGTCGTCAGCCTACAATGGCCGGGAACAGACCCCTGCCCCGAGCGAACTGCGCGTGTGGGCGCGGATCAGCTCGGAGCGTAAATTGCAGTCAAGAAGATGGTTTCCGGGTCCCTCCAACCAGGAACCATGTATCCAGTTCACCGATGCCTTTGGCCGCAATCTTACCCCGCTCCTCGAAGCAAAATGATTGGCCAAGCCGCCGTCGGGTGGCTTCAGTCACCTGTACACGACCGGATACTCCCTGGGATTCCATCCGGCTAGCGATATTGACGGCGTCACCCCACAGGTCATAGATGAATTTGCGCCTGCCGATCACGCCGGCTATTACCGCACCACTGTTGATACCAACCCGCAGTTGCAACCGATGCCCATGTCGCTCGTTAAAGTGGTCCAACGAGTCGATCATGTCCAATGCCATACGCGCAGCCCGCTCGGCATGATCCGTTGCGGGAATAGGAAGACCAGCAGCAGCCATGTAAGCGTCTCCGATCGTTTTGATCTTCTCGAGACCGTGGTGGTCAGCGATATTGTCGAAGTCGGCAAAAATCTCGTTCAGCACCGCCACCAGTTGCGCTGGAGGCATGCCAGCAGCGAACTGGGTGAACTGCACGAGATCTGCGAACAACACCGACACTTCCTGAAAGCTGTCGGCGATGACTTCCGGAGGATTGGACGAGACGAGGTCGGAACGCGCTTTCAAACGCTCAGCTATAGGGGAGGGAAGAAGGTTTAGCAACAATCGCTCTGATAGCTGTTGCTCGTGTACGAGCTTTTCGTAGAGACGTTTCAGTTCATCGCTCTGTCGAACGATGGTCTCTCGGCTCGCTTCCAGTTCGCGCACCTTCTGTTCCAGTGCTTTGCCGTATCTTATTGATTCCCCGTGTAGCAGACGAACTTCCAGCATGTTGCGAACTCGGCTCAGGACCTCGGCTAGCTCGAAGGGCTTGCTTACGAAGTCCTTCGCGCCGGCTCGTAGCGCGCGCAACTTGTGATCCGGTTGGGCGGTAATAACAATAACTGGAAGGTAACTGTCCGCCTCGACGTCAGCAAGGTCCTCCATGACCTCGAATCCGTCCATGTCGGGCATCTGCAGATCAAGCAGGATCAGGTCGTAGCGGTGCCTGCTGTGCAGCTCACAAACCGCATGGGGCTCGGTTGTTGTGGTGATGCAATGATAGCCAGCTCCACGCAGCATGTGTTCGAGCAACAGTACATTGGCCTCCAGATCGTCGACGATCAAGACTTTCGCGGCCAGTATATCGTTTTGGCTGACCATATCGAGCCAGGCTCTTCATCGGGCCCGGGCGTTCCCGTTCTTTGTCACTTTCAAGGCCTCGTCCAGCGCGTCCATAAACTCATTGATCTTGATCGGCTTGGTCAGGTAGCGGAAAAATCCAGCTTCAAGGCCTTTTTCCATGTCGCGCGTCATTGCATTCGCGCTGAGAGCGATGACCGGAATGTGCGACGTATTCGGGTCCCCTCGAAGGATCTTCAACGCATCGACGCCGCTTATGTCAGGTAGATGGATATCCATCACGATTAGTTCCGGTAATGAGGTGCGCGCAAGTTCCACCCCAATCGTCCCATTCATTGCGGTAAGCAGACGTATATCGGCCCGACGGGCGATAAGTTGTTCCAATAGGTTGAGATTGGCGGGATTGTCTTCGACACACAGCAGAGTGTGCACCAGCGAAGATCGGCTCGGTGGTTGCGCTTCCTCGGATATCCTGGACTCGGTACTGTTCTCTATTACCGGCCGGGGAGCGGCACCGAGCTCGATCCAGAATATGCTGCCCACGCCAGCCGTACTTTCTACGCCGATGGACCCTCCCATCAGTTCGACTAGTCGCTTGGCCACTACAAGGCCGATGCCTGTGCCTTCTTCTGGACCAGCTTCCTGCCCGAGGCGGTTAAACGGCTGAAATAGCTGAGCCAGCCGTTCCGGTGTCAAGCCTGCGCCAGTGTCACGCACGCTGATGCGGACTCCGCCGCCGCTTGGCAAACATTGCACCTCGACTGTTCCCTGATGACGGTTGTACTTGATGGCGTTGGAAATTAGGTTGAGCAATATTTGCTTCAGCCGGGTGCGATCAGCACGGACAAAACAAGTTGGATCGATCGATGGGAATATCAAGCGAACGCCGTGCTTCTGCGCATTCTGCTCGAGCATGTCGTGGCATTCAAGCAAGGCCTCAGCCACGGATATTGCTTCTGGTGACATCGACGCTTGCCCCGCCTCGATTCTCGCAAGGTCAAGTACTTCATTGATCAGTTCCAGCAAGTGCCATCCAGCCTTCAGAATCTGGTCAATGTTGGCCTGCTGTGACGAATTTGGAGGGGGAGTCTCGGAGGCCATCAGTTGCGCGAAACCGAGCATCGCATTTAGCGGGCTGCGCAACTCGTGGCTCATGCTGGAGAGGAAGTCCGATTTAGCGCGATTAGCGGCTTCTGCCGCGGTCTGCGCCTGCTTTTGGTCCTCTATATCAGTGGAGGTGCCGAACCACTTGACGATATTGCCGTGACCGTCCTTGAACGGTAAGGCACGGCAAAGGAACCATCGATAAACGCCATCGGTAGCTCTCTTCAGGCGGAATTCTATGTCAAATTCGCTACCGCTACTTATAGCCACTCTCGCGCGATCGACGGTGGCTATCAAATCATCCGGGTGGATGGCTGTCCCCCAGCCCCACCCCGACAATTGATCAAGTGGGATACCTGTATAGGCGACTCCACGCCGGTTGACAAAGTCCACTCCCCCATCGGGTTTTGCGGTCCATACGATATGTGGCAACGCATCCGCGAGCAATCTGAAATAGCTCTCTCCTTCGAGAGCCCGAGGCTCGGGAAGAGGTAATTTCTCTGACGAATGTGGATGTGAATTTGGCATGATCGGGTCCCGGACTATACATCCATGTCCCCGGATCGACTGAATACGCCAATTTCCCGTATCACCCGTGCGGCAGGCCGTCCAGGTTATCGAGTGTGGGGCGAGGCTGTCCGTCCAGAAGTAGGCTGCTTGGGGTAACTCCGAATGCTTGTTTGAAGGTTCGGCTGAAGTGAGCTGCGTTGTTGAAGCCCCAGCGGTAGGCCACATCAGTCACTGTCTGCGTGCTCGTAGCGCGAGACAGTTCCCGATAGCAGACCCTAAGTCGCCTATCGCGGATCCATCGGCTGACAGTCCTGCCTGTTTCTGCAAATGCAACATGCAACGTACGTACAGAAATCTCGTGTGCGGTCGCAATTGACGAGGCGCTCAGCTCAGGATCGTCCAGATTATCCTCAATGTACTGCTCGATCCTGATCATCAGCGAGGCCCTGGAAGACTGGCGCCCGGAAGAAACCGTTAGCGCGGAGTCAAGCATGTCGAAGAAGGACTGGCAAGCCGTCGCAAGGGCAGTATCGGTCAGATAGTCCAGTTCTCGCGCGATGGCTTGCAACTGGTCGCCAGCAACCGCGCTGAGTCCGGAGCCCACTCGTGCCGGCACTGCAGCACCCGGCCGCGCTGCTGCACTGGCTATTCCGTATGGGACGCGCTCGCGGGGTAGAAGTAGATAGACCTCGCGATGTGGCTCCACCGCTTCAAAGTCGTATGCCAGCTCGCTGTCCCAGATCAGCAGGTGTTGGGGTTCAAGCACGACTTTGCTGCGATCCGCGTATCGGCACACCAAGCGTCCGCCTAGATTCATGAGCACACCCACCAGTGGCTCCTCGCTAGTACCTGCACGCTGACCGGTTACCCGATCACTGCGTAACTCACCGATCGTCAATCTGTCCAGCTCGCGGTATCGAGCTGAGGCGTTGAAGCGCCGCGGCTCCGGGAACGAGAGGCTCCACGTCATGTGCAGTTGGGGAAGCTTGGCACACGCGTCGGTAATGTGCTCTTGACCTAACCCGTGGGTCGACCAGGTCGCTGTTGCCGCCATGGCAGTCCCTCCGTCGGCGAATGATAGTAAGGCGAAATATTCAACATCCTGTAACACCGGCTTGGCGCCTTGTCAAGGGCGCTCTCGTGTGGGGTAAACCTGACGCATTCCTGCGCAAATCGGCAAATTGCTCGCGCTGGCAGGCAAGCGAGGGACCTGTGCTGGCCGCTACATTGCTGCCTAACAAACAGTCGTGAAACTACTACAAAGGAGGAGACAGTGAGCGCACTGCATCCCGTCGTTATCTACGGCGCCAGCGGCTATACCGGCCGCCTGGTGGCCGAGTACCTGCGTGAGTACAGCATCCCGTTCGTGGCCGCGGGCCGAAACAAGGCCAAGTTGCAGGAGGTCATGAACACGGTCCCCGGTATCGAGACCGCGGACTATGAGATTGTGGAAGTCGATGGATCTGTCGAGTCCCTGACCGCGCTTTTTAAAGGTCGGAAGGTCGTCTGCAACATGGTTGGGCCGTTTCTGCGCTATGCACCTCCAGTTTTGGAGGCCGCGCTGCAGGCGGGCTGCCACTATCTCGACACCGCTGGCGAGCAAGAACACCATCTGCAGTTGCTTGACCACTGGGGTCCGAAATTTGCAGCGGCCGGGTTGGTGGTGTCCACCGCAGTATCGATGCAATACGCAATTCCCGACATCGTCGCGCGTATCGTGCTCGAGACGCCTGGCATCGATACGCTGGAGTTGGGTGAGTACGTCAGTGCGGTTCCAACCGTGGGGTCTACCCAGTCAATCTTCGACGTAATCCGCACTGACTCTTACTACCTCGAGGACAACGTCCTGAAGAAGTACAAGGGCATTGTGCAGCAAGACATGGTCGTGCCAGGCACCGGGCATGTTGTTCCGGGCCTTCAATGGGGCGGCACCGCTCTGCCGGTGTTCTTCCGAGACGACCGCCGGGTGCGCAACTGCCGAATGTTCGTGGCGATGCGTAACGACAAGGGCGACATTCCCCAACAGGTGCGTGCTGCGGAACGCATGTTCAAGGTTGTGTTCCAGTGGCTGCCAGAGGAGAAGCTTTACCCGGTGCTCGATCGAGTCGCAGCGAGCATGACGCCGCGTACGCCACCACGAGAGAACCGCCAGGTCCATCGTTCTATCGACTGGTGTACTGGCCGCGGCAACAACACCACTGCACGGGCAGTCATCCACAGCACCTCTGGCTATCAGATCACCGGCCTCGTCCAGGCCTACGCCGCGATGCGGTTGATCGGGAACACATACAACGGTGTCGGATTCCGCTCGCCGGCTCAACTGCTGGGGCACCGTGAACTCATGGGCGCCCTCGAGGCCTACGGGCTCGCTCACGTCACTGAGGAGAAGGTGTCGTGATCGAGATGCCGATCTGGATTGTCGGCGTTGGCATGACTGCCTTTGGGGTCCGCCCGGAGGCGTCGGTCAAGGATCTGGCGAGGGAAGCGGTGACGGAAGCGCTCTCTGATGCTGGCGCCGACATGAGCGACATCGAGGCAGCATACTTTGGTAACACCTGCCAGGATGTGCTTGAGGGACAAGTCGTCGTGGCCGGTCAGATGGCGTTGCGCTCGATGGGCTTCGAACGCATTCCGATGATCAATGTCGAGAATGCGTGCGCAACCGGTGCCACTGCATTGCACCAGGCGGTCATGCACGTTCGTGCTGGCGCTGGCGACATCGTGCTGGCCGTCGGCGCAGAGAAGCTCAACATCGGGGACAAGCAGAAGTCCCTCAGTGTATTCGACGGCGGTGTTGACGTTAACGACCGAGAAGGCGTTCGCGCTGTGTTAGCCGAACTCGGTGGCGTAGCGTCGGACGATGGGCGGCCGCGTAGCCTGTTTATGGATGTCTACGCCGCGCTCGCTCGGGCCCATATGGATACTTTCGGGACGACCAAGCAGCAACTCGCGCTGATCGCCGAAAAGAACCATGCGCACGCGGTGCACAACCCGCTCGCCCACTTCCGAGTGCAGATGTCGATAGAGGAAATCCTATCGGCACGCCCGGTATCCGGACCACTGACGGTTCCGATGTGCGCGCCGCTTACCGACGGTGCCGCGGCGGTGGTTGTGTGCAACGCTGTCGGTTTGAAGCGGCTTGGATCTCGCGGCCCAGTTCGGATCCTGGCCTCGGTGTTGCAAACCGGCACGGTGCGCCCTCTGTCAGCTTGGGATCGCTCGGTTAGCCGGCTTGCAGCACAGGCGGCATACGAGCAAGCCGGACTTGGGCCGGGCGATGTGTCTGTGGCGGAAGTCCATGACGCGTCGGCGTTTGGTGAGCTTTTGCAGACAGAACTGCTCGGCTTTTGTGAGATCGGCTTTGGCGGCAAGTTCGCCGAGTCAGGTGTAACGAGGCTGGGTGGAAGGCTGCCCGTTAATCCGTCAGGCGGACTGGAATCCAAGGGCCATCCGATGGGAGCTTCCGGAATCGCACAGATCTACGAGCTTGTACATCAGCTTCGTGGGAACTGCGCAGCCCGTCAGGTCCCCGGCGCTCGCATTGCACTCGCGGAAAACGGCGGTGGCCTGTACGCCGGCGAAGAGGCAGTCGCCGCGATCACCATCCTTGGCGCCTGACACCCAGCACGACATATCGGTGGAGAACACAATGACCTACGAGACACTTAATATCCGGCGCGATGGCCGGATCCTGCACGTCGACTTCAACAATCCGCCGCTGAATCTGATGAATTTCCAGATGGCCAGCGAGTTGTTCGACCTCGCCGCGTCGCTCGCGTTCGACCCGGACACCGCGGTAGTGGTCTTCGGCAGCGCTAACCCTGATTTCTTCATTGCTCACTTCGACCTGAACGACCTGCTTCGTTCCATGAGCGATCCAACCGTCAAGCAGAGTCGCTATGAAGATATCAACGTGCTGCAGGCGCTCACGACGGCGTGGCAGATCCTGCCCCAAGTGACGATCGGCGTGGTCGATGGGATCTGCCGCGGCGGCGGGCTGGAATTCTTGCTCGCCATGGACATGCGCTTTGCGACACCAGAAAGTCGGTTCTGCTTACCCGAAGTCAGTGGCGGGATTCTGCCCGCAGGTGGCGGCACCACCCGGCTGGCGATGCAGATCGGACCAGCTCGTGCGCGCGAGATGATCTTGTCCTCCCGCGACTTCACAGGGGAGGAGGCCGTCGCTTACGGCATCGTCAACCGGGCACTTTCGCGTGAGGCGCTGAAGACCTATACGAACACGCTCGCGCAGGACGTTTCCAGGCGTTCGGCAGGGACGATTGCGGCGGTTTCCGACGTAATGAAGAGCATTTTCGGTTCGGCTTTCGATGCCCAGTTTGCAGGCTTTGCCAGCGAGAACGCGGCTTTCAAGAAGCTGCTCGAAGCCCCTGCTGCCCTCGAGGCTCTGCAGAAGATGGCGACGCTGCAGGATGTCGAGCACGAACTGGATCTTCCGGCGGTGCTCGCTGCCGCCGCTGCCAAATAGCTGAAGTTCCCAGAAGACGCATAAAGGAGACACTGAAATGACACAGAAACTTGACCGCGACGCTTCTGTGCGGCCTGCGCTGCCTTACGTCGAACTGACCGGCTTCGAAATCCTCAGCGATGACGAGCGGTTGATCCAGGATGCGACGCACAAGTTCGCGCGGGACGTGATGCGACCGATGGGAATTGCCATCGACAAGCTCAGCGCGGAAGAGTCCATTGCTCCCGGCTCACCTTACTGGGACTTCATGCGCATCGCGGCCGAGTCGGGAATCGGCTTCGATGCCGATCCCGGTGACGTTCCTCCGCAAGCGTTGGCGCGTTTGCAGGCAATCGTCATCGAGGAGCTGGGATGGGGTGATATCGGACTCACGGTGTCGTTGGCCGCCGCTGCCTTCGCGAACATGATGGCGAAGCGAGTCGGCAACCAAGAGCTGATCGAGCTGACTGAAGGCAAGCTTGGGTGTTGGATTGCAACTCAGCCCGACCGCGGCTCGGACGGCACCATGCTATACCCGGGCGAGCGGCACCTAAGCGCAACCCAAGGCAATAAGGGCAATCTGACGGCGAAGATTAGCGGTGGCGACATTGTCATTAATGGCCAAAGTTCAGCCTGGGTTTCCAACGGGCCGGTTGCCCAGGTCGCAATCATGTCGATCGCCGCTGATTATGGTGACGGGTTTTTTGACGACGGCGGCCACCCGCGCGGTGTCGAGGTCATCGTTCCTCTTGATTTGCCCGGGGTGAGCCGCGGTAAGCCGTTGGAGAAACTCGGCCAGCGTTCCTTACCCCAGGGTGAGGTGTACTTCGATAACGTAAAGGTGCCCGTGCGTTACGCGGTGTCACTTGGCGATGATTACTGGCGCGGCCACGCTACCACATGGTCGACAGCGGGCGTGGGGATGGGCCAGATGGCGACGGGTCTGGCGCGTGCGTCTTTCGAGCTCGCACTGCAGTACGCGCATGAGAGGCGCCAGGGTGGCGCTCTGCTCGCCGAGCATCAAATGATCCAAAGCCGTCTCGGCGCCATGGCACGTAATGTGGAAACAATGCGCGCGGTGGCCCGCCGAGCGACGGAATATACGGTGCTCTCGCCGGCAAAGCACCCCTATTACACCGGCGGGTCCAAGGTGACATGCACAGACCTTGCCTTTGAGGTGGCAGACGAGGCGCTGCAGATCTTCGGCGGATATGGGCTCACCCGCGAGTATCCGTTGGAGAAGCTCTTCCGGGATGCTCGTGCTGCACGGATTGAAGATGGTGAGAACCACCTTCTGAATATGAAGTTTGGCTACCTGAATGCGCTGCTGTTCCGCAGCAGCATGTAAAAGAGAAAGTTGTATGGCTATTACCGATTTCTTTGATCGCGGCTGGCGCGCGGCTCCTGACCGGGCGGCCTTTATTGCCGGAGAGCGTACCTTCACCTATAAGGAGATTGGCGAGTTCTCATGCCGCATCGGCAATGCGCTGCTGAGACGCGGCATCGATTGCGAAGCCAAAGGTGCAGTCCTTGCGAGCAACGATCCGATCGCATGGAGTTGTGTTCTTGGACTGTGGCGTGCGGGGTTGGTGTGGGTTCCCGTTAACCCGGTGAATCCTCCAGAGGAGATCCAGCGCTTGTTGGATGGGTTCGACTGCGAAGTTCTGTTTTGCCACGAACAGTTCCTGCCGCTAGTGAAGTCGCTCCGAGGCGATTTGAAAAAGCTGCATACCGTGATCTCGTTGGGTGAGGACTCGGAAGCAGCATCGGAAGTCGGCGCGATCACCATCGCTTCCCTGGTGGAAGGGGCATCAAGCGCAATCCCCGACTTCATCCCGGAGGAATGCTCCTTGGCCGGAGTCATGCCGACCGGTGGCACGACCGGGGCACCGAAGGGCGCGATGAACACGCACCGGAGCTTGTCGGTCAGCGCACTTCACCAGATGTTTGCCGCCCCGTACTCATCGGACGAGCCAATTGTGAACCTGGTTGCGGCACCGATGACGCATGCCGCTGGAACCCTTACGCTACCGTGCACCGCTCGCGCAGGCACGATTGTCGTGATGGACCGGATGGATCTGAACCTACTGGTCGACTTGATTGAAAAGCACCGCGTCACAGAGCTATATTTGCCGCCGACGGTGATCTACCGACTGCTAGAGATGCCGGGCATCGAGCAGCGAGACTTCTCCTCGCTGAAATACTTCATCTACGGTGCCGCGCCTATGTCCACTGAGAAGCTGCGTCGCGCGATTGAAGTGTTTGGGCCAGTAATGTTCCAGGGATACGGGCAGGCCGAGGCGCCTTCCGCGATCGCGTTCATGCGACCTGAGGAACATTTCCGGGACGGAAAGATTGCAGACGACGCAAGACTATCCGCGGCCGGACGACCAGCACCGCTGGTGCGCGTCGAGATCCTGGGCGAGAACGGAAAGATCCTTCCCATGGGAGAGATTGGCGAGATCTGCGTACGTGGCGACCTGTTGATGGCGGGGTATTACAAGGCCCCGGATAAGACCGCCGAGACGATTGTTAATGGCTGGCTGCACACCGGAGACGTCGGCTACCTCGATCCGGAGGGCTTCCTGCACATTACCGACCGCAAGAAAGACATGATCATCACCGGTGGATTCAACGTCTATCCGAGTGAGGTGGAACAGGTTATTTGGACGCATCCGGCGGTGCAGGACTGTGCCGTCATCGGCATTCCTCATGCGGACTGGGGTGAGGCGGTCACTGCGGTGATCGAGTTGAATAAGGGAGCCGGTGCGACAGAGGAGGAGATCCTGGCTTACTGCCGACCCAAGCTGGGTGGAATCAAGACGCCGAAGAAGATCGTGTTCGTCGAAGCACTGCCTCGTAGTGCCAACGGAAAGGTACTGAAGAAGGATGTTCGGGAACCGTTCTGGCGGGACCACGAGCGCAGGATTTGACGAGGCGGTCCAGCACGGGCCTGCACCCTTCCTGAACGGATCGTGCTGCAGGCCTCTGGCAATCCGCCGAAGAAGACGAATGACAAAAGAGGGGGCAGGAATCTCTGCCTCGTGCTGAGTGCTGCCGGAGGAGGAAACCTATGAATAAGCCTGTTGCGGTCATCACAGGCGCGGCCAGCGGAATCGGCCTTGCTGTGGCCAAGCGTCTTGCGAAGACTCATCGGCTCGCGTTGCTGGACATTAACGGTGAAGCCGCTGAGAAGGCCGCGGCGGATATTGATCAAGCGGCCATCGGACTAAGGTGCGACATCACTGATTCGGCGTCGGTGCAGAGCGCAGTGAACAACGTAGTCGAGCGCTTCGGGGCGATCGACGTCGCTGTGTCCAATGCGGGAATCGGTACAGTGGGAGCGGCGCGGCACCTCGATCCGGATGTGCTTGCTGCTGTGCTGGATGTGAACGTCACGGGAAACTGGCGATTCATGCACGCATGCCTGCCGCACTTGATCAAAAGCCGCGGCTACCTGCTCGGCGTCGCGTCGGCGGCGGCGATCTTCGCGCCGCCGGGTGAGTCGATGTATGCCGCGAGCAAAGCCGGAATTGAAGCGTTGCTGAATGCAATTCGCGTGGAGGTTGCACACCTCGGCGTTGGCGTGGGCGTCGCCTATTTGATGTTCATCGATACGCCGATGGTACGCGAGGCTGATCGGGAACACGCAGAGTTCGCCAGAATGCGGTCGATGTTGCGAGGACCGGCCGGCAAGACCTACTCGGTTTCGCTAGCTGCGGACCGTCTGGTCCGAGGCATCCAAAGTCGCAAGCGACGTGTCTTCGTGCCGGGGTCACTCCGCGTTCAGCACATTCTGCGGGGCGCCCTCTCAAGGCTTCTGGAGCGTGAATTTCGACGCATCGCGATCGAAGTCGATCAGCTTACTGAGAAGAAAGTGAACGAGCGCGGAAGGTTTGCGGCGGGTCTGAGCGAATCGGTGCTTGCGGCACGCGAAAGCCAAGGCGACAGAGGCTAATCCGCGCGGGTTCCGCGTCGCGCTCGCATCCACAAGCGCGACGACGTCCCTTCTTCATCTTGAAGATGAGGCAGTGAGGTCCGACGGAAGAAGAGGCGGACCTGCACTTTTCTTTGGGCCCATTAAGGCGCCCGTTCTGTTCTTGAAACTCCTGGAGGTCCCGCCGCTCCGGCAGGATCGGGCCAGTGGTTTCTTGCGTGCAAAAGACACGCGAATCTCAATAACTATATAGAGACGGAGACAACCATGAAGCGGTGGTGGAGAGATGCTGGGGCGATGAGTCTGGGCTGCGTGATTCTCATTGCAGCGATTGGCAACAGTGCTCATGCGCAGAGTGCAGGAGATACAGTCATGAGTCTCGGTTGGGCTCATGTGGCCCCTCAGACGGGCAGCGACCCTGTCATGGTCACTAGCATTGGAGGTGTTCCGACGAATGTCGAGGTTCCAGGCTCGTCGGTCGGCGCGCTCAGCTTCGATACGGCGGGTATTCAATCGGAGCATTACCTCACAGACCATATTGGTGTGGCGCTCCTTGGCGGGTTTCCAATGAGGACGAAACTGGAGGGGCGTGGAACTCTTGCCGGCTACGGTGTGCTGGGAGACGCGCGCACGTGGTCACCTGAGTTGCTTCTCCGGTATCACTTCGGTGACCCGGAAAGCCGTATTCGGCCGTTCGCTGGCGCTGGGATCTCCTATACGTGGTACACCGACGCGCGAATCACCAATAGTGCGTTCATCGCACAGACTTTCGGACCTGGCGGGTCGGCAACTGTCGATGCCTCCAGTTCTTGGAGTCCGGTTGTTCAAGTTGGACTCGATTATCGGATCAGCAAGCATTGGTCGGTTGGAGCATTGGTTGGCTACATGCCCAGTGACACTAACGTTACCGTGAGAGGGCGTACAGCACAGGGACTGGAGATCGTCAATCAGACCAAGGTGAGACTTCGACCTATTATCACCTTCGTCGGCGTCTCTTACAGGTTTTAAGGAGTTACCGAAAACCTTGTGCGGCGAGCCATTGAAAAATTGGCTGCGCTGCCTCGCCGCGCTGGAGGAACTCTTGCTGCTGGGGCAGGCATCAATAAGAGTTCCTTCCATGAAGGTCTTTCGTTCAGCCTTTTGCTGATCTGTGCCCTAATCCGACGGTGGTGCCTCGGACGGTTCCCATAGCGGGCATTGCCGAATCCTCGGACGCTGCAAAACTGAGCAACATAGGACTGTCAGTTGGCCTCTAATTAATCCAGATTCTGGCTTCTGCCTTGCCAGCCCAATTCTCGTTGCCGCAACCGGCAACCGTGCGCATGTGTAGGGTGCCGGGGAAAGCGTTTTGGGTTGGGATGCGATCGCGACGCTCCTTGACTGGCGGCAGCTTTGTCATGGTCACTAGCATCGGAGACGGAGATTCTAGGTGCCTCAGTCGGTGCGCGCAGCGCCGAGCCGTTGAAAGGCTTGCGGAGGCTCGCTAAACCGAAGGAATGCCGGCCCTGACTTTCTAGGCAGGCGTCAGCAAGAGCTTTTCCATAAATGCCCTTCGCTCGGCCTTTTGTTCTTCGGTCCCCTGGTGCGACAACAATGCCTCGGACAGTTCATAACTGTAAAGCGCAAAGGCTCGAGCACGAGCCTCCGCGATGCCGAACCCCAGGGCACTGAAACACTGAGCAACGTAAGACAGTCGCTTGGCATCCACATCATCCAGAACCTGGCGAGCGCGTTCGTCGCGTCGGGCCCAGGCGCGTATGGCCAGTTCGGTGGATGCAGCTTCCTGTGCAGAGGCGCCCCGAAAGGGCAGCGAGAGCAAGTCCTTGATCAGCTCGCGCGGTGCAAGATTGCGCCGCTCAAATCGATTGATGATCTGCTCGGTTGCCTCATCGCTCCATGACTCCAGCATCCGACGCAGCAGATCTTCCCGATCCTTGAAGTGCCAGTAGAAGCTGCCGCGCGTGACTGCTAGCTCCTTTGACAGTACCTCAACGCGAACGGCATCTACGCTGCGGCTCACCAGCAGGTCGCGGGCGGCTTTGATCCAGTCCTCCGGTGTCAGACGCGCGGTACCTGCAGCACCAGGCGTGGCTTTGGTCATATGTTCTCCATAGGCAACGGGCAAGATTTTACTACCAGCTAACCGTGCACATATGTATGTGGAGCAGAATAGCACTGCATAAGAAAATAGTCGGAAAATTACGGGTTAAACTACTTGACCAGACGCGTCCTACTTCATACCATACACCTACGTATGTGTATGGAGAAATGCGATGGGCAAGTTTGAGGGTGTGGGTTCGACCCTGGTCGCCGCCGGCCACCAGACCAATTACTTCGACCAGGGCACGGGCAAGCCTTTGTTCCTGCTGCACGGTTCGGGTCCGGGCGTATCCGGCTGGACCAACTGGAAGGGCGTGATGAACGAACTGGCGCAGTCGTTCCGCGTGATCGTGCCGGACATCGCAGGCTTCGGCTTCACCGAGTTCAAGGACGGCACCAAGTACGACATCAAGCTCTGGGTTAGTCACCTTGTCGGGATCATGGACGCACTGGAGATCGAGACCGCCTCCTTCGTCGGCAACTCATTCGGAGGCGCGCTGTCGCTAGGCCTGGCGGTATTCGATCCCAAGCGCGTGGAGAAGCTGGTGCTGCTGGGCACGCCCGCTGGCGAGTTCGAGCAGACTGCTGGCCTGCGGTCCGCCTGGGAGTACGAACCGTCGCCGGAAAACATGGAAAAGACCATGCGGCTGTTCCCATTCGATCAGTCGATCATCACGCCGGAGATGGTGCAGTCGCGCTATGAAGCCAGCGCCCGTCCCGGCGCCCAAGCGGCTCTGCGCAAGTTGATTCCGCAGCCGAATGCTGAAGGCCCGACCATCGTCAAGGGGTTCCCCGAGCACGTGGTAGCCAAGATCCAGGCGCGCACGCTGGTGCTGCACGGCCGTGAGGACGGCGTGGTGCCGCCGGCCTGCGGCCAGTTGCTGGCGCGCGCGATTCCCAACGCCGACTTGCACCTGTTCGGCCGCTGTGGCCATTGGGTGCAGACCGAGCGCCGTGCCGATTTCCTGAAGCTGGTCACTGACTTCATCGCCTGACGCCATGAGCCGCAACGTACTCGAGCGGGTGCTGCATCAACTGACCGTGGACCGGTCCGCCAAGCAGCGTTTCCGCGATGACCCAGAGGCCTTCCTGCAGCGCTTTGCGCTGACTGAGTCCGAGCGGTCGATGCTGATCGGCTTTGACGTATTGGGACTGCAGCAAGCCGGCGTGAACCCCATGTTGACCATGGGCTTTTGGCAGGAACTCTCGCCCGAACGCGACATGCGCGCGTACATGAAAAAGCTGCGCCCGGTGGGCGCGTCCGAGGCGCTGCACAGCGCTGCCCTGAAGCAATAGGTAAGCAGAAATGGGAAAAATCGTAGGCGGCTTTCTGGTGCCGCACGACCCGGTGATGTTCGTGGCGCCGCAGGCCCCAGCACCCGCCGTACAGGACCGCATGTGGGGCGCCTTCCGCGCTTGCGCCGAGCGCCTTGCGGAGTTGGGGCCTACTAGCGTCATCGTTGTGGGGGCCGATCACTACATGCTGTTTGGCATCCATTGCCTACCGAGCTACCTGATCGGCACTGGCGACGTCGATGGCCCGCTGGACGCTATGCCAGGGCTCAAGCGCGGGCAGATCCCGAACAGTGAGGGTCTGGCAGCCCACATCGCCGCGGACGGCCATGCGCGCGGCTTCGACTGGGCTGTGGCGCGGGCACTGACGGTGGACCATGCCATCGCCATCCCCAACCAACTGATGGTGCAGCCGATGCGCGACGCCGGGCGGCAGGTCGGCACGGTGCCGGTGTACCTAGCTGCTGGCGTGGACCCGTTCATCCGCATCGCGCGCGCAATCGAAGTCGGTCGGCAGATCCGTGAAGCCGTCGAGTCGTTCGATGGCGCCGAGCGCGTCGCGGTGATTGGCAGCGGCGGCATCAGCCATTGGGTAGGTACTGCAGAAATGGGGCGCGTCAACGAGCGCTTCGATCGCGAGATCCTGGCCTACGCGCTGCGCAACGATCTGGCTGCTCTTTCCAATCTGAGTGACGACTACATTCTGGCAAATGGCGGCAACGGCGGCATGGAAGTCCGCAACTGGGCTTGTGCCATGGGAGCGCTGGAAGGGGCCGAGGGAGAAATCATCGCCTATGAAGCGGTGCCAGAGTGGGTCACTGGCTTGGGCTTTGTACAGTTGCATCCGCACGGACGCAGGGAGGAACACTGATATGACCGACAAAGTCTTTTTGCTCAAGCGCGAAGCACTACAGCCCGGCAACGTGTGCAAGGTAGAGACGGACGGCTGCCCGCTGGCAGTCTACAACATCGACGGCACCTTCTATGCGACGAGCGATGCTTGCACGCACGCTACGGCATCGCTGTCCGATGGCGAGATAGTCGACGGCGACTTGATCGCCTGTCCCCTGCATGACGGGCAGTTCCATATCCCCACCGGCCAAGCCATGGCATTTCCGTGCACGGTGGACCTGCGCACCTACAAGGTGATCGAGGAAGGCGATGACATCTACGCCGATCTCGAGCAGGAGTCCGAATCCACCGCATCGGCAATTTGAGGAATGCAAGCATGACACACGACTGCACTGGCAACTGCGAACGGCTGCGGAAGGATCCCGTCAGCGAACCGCTGAGCGGACTGGAGCGCCTGATCGACCTTGACACCGGCCGCCTGTCGCGCCGCGTCTACTGGGACCATCGCATCTACGAGCAGGAACTCGAGAAGATCTTCTCCCGCAGTTGGCTGTTCCTCGCGCACGAATCACAAATTCCGAAGGCCGGCGACTACGTCACGACCTACATGGCGGAAGACAATGTGATTGTGGTGCGCCAAAAGGAAGGCTCGGTCAAGGCGTTTCTTAATACCTGCCCACATCGCGGCAACAAGTTGAACTTCACCGATGCCGGCAATGCCCGCACATTCGTTTGCAACTACCACGGCTGGGCTTTCGGCATCGACGGCGCGCTGCGCGGCATGGCGGGGCAGGAGTTGTTCGAGGAAAGCGGCATGAACCGCGCCGAGCATGGCTTGCATCCGGTGGCGCAGGTGGCCACCTACAAGGGGCTGGTATTCGGCAATATGGACCCCGACGCCCCCTCGCTCGAGTCGTACCTGGGTGATTTCCGCTACTACCTTGACGTGATGCTCGACATGGACGGGCAGGGCACGGAGTTTGTCGGGGGCTGTGTCAAATCGGTGATCAACTGCAATTGGAAAGTCCCGGTCGAGAACTTCATCGGTGATATCTATCATGCACTGTGGACGCACGACTCGGCCGCGCGGGCGATGCTAGGCGGACCGGTTGCCGAAGTCTACAAGGACCCGGATTCCTACCACGTCAATTTCAACGGCCATGGCTGGGAATTCAATCTTGACGTGGTCGGCAATGCGGCGACGTTAGGCGACAAGGAAATCCGCAAGTACCTCTACGGCATCCAGCCGAAGGTCGCCGAACGGCTGGGCGAGTTCCGCTCGAAGATGATTGGCTCGATCTCCTCGGTCAGCGTGTTCCCGAACTTGTCGTTCTTGCCGGGCCAGAACACCTTCAGGGTCTGGCACCCGCGCGGCCCGGGCAAGATCGAACTGCACACCTGGACCATCGTCAACAAGAGCGCACCGCAGGATATCAAGGACCGCTGGCTGAAGGGCACGATGATGACCTTCTCGCCGTCGGGCGTGTTCGAGATGGACGACGGCGAGAACTTCGAGTTCTCCACGCGCACCAATGCGGGCTTCGTCACGCGCCAGCAGGACCTATACATGGGTCTGGGCCGCGGCACGCAACTTGCGGACAGCGGTCTCCCGGGGAATGTCTACCGCAACCAGGTGAACGAGGCCAACCATCGTGCTTTCTACCAGCGCTGGCTGGACCTGATGCGCGCGCGCGGCTGGGATGAAGTGCCGGCGCGTGACCACGCGAGCCTGGACGACAGTGCATTCACCTACCAGAACAGCGCAAAGGAGGTCGCATGAGCGCGGTGCCGCAATCCCTGCCCGAAGTGACGGGCGAACAAATGGTGGATCTCGACACTGCCCACCGGATCGAGCAGTTCCTGTTCAGGGAAGCACGCCTGCTGGATAGCGAAGCGTGGGATGAATGGCTGGCGCTGATGACCGACGACATCCATTACTGGATGCCGGCGATCGAGAATCGCCGCCGCGCGGACAAGCTGGGTGCTTATGCCGCGGGCCGGGGGGCGTATTACGACGACAACCACCTCGATTTGGAACGGCGCGTGGCACGCTTCAAGCAGCCGTCGGCCTGGGCCGAGGATCCGCCTACCCGGCATGTCCATGTGATCAGCAATGTCGAGGCGCTGCATGGCGCAGTGCCGGACGAGTTCATTGTGCATTCTGTCATCGTCAACTACCGCAGCCGCGGCGAAGCCGACAACGACCTGCTGCTTGGCCGCCGCGAAGACCTGCTGCGCGTGGTCGCTGGCGACTTCCGGATCGCTCGTCGCAAGATCGTGATCACGCAGTCGCTGTTCATGTCCAAGAACCTCAACACCTTCCTCTGACCATGGGCTGGCTGGATAACGATGTGGCGCTGATCACCGGAGCGAACTCCGGCATCGGGCTGGCAGTGGTGCGGCGCTTCCTCAATGAAGGCGCGAAAGGGATCGGCGTGCTGGTGCGCAGTGCCAGCGGCGCCGACAGTCTGCGCGAAGAATTTGGACAACGCGTCGCCATCACGGTTGGCGACGTGCGCTCGCCCGCGGCCAATGCCGAGGCGGTGGCCAACACGCTGAAGTCATTCGGCAAGCTCGATACGCTGGTCGGCAATGCGGGCGTGTGGGATTACTTTGCGCCGTTGCGCAAGTTCGCCGATGGGCAGCAGTTAGCCGATACCTACCGCGAAGTCTTCGACATCAATGTGCTTGGATACCTGCTGGCAGCCTATGCGGCAGCACCGGCGCTGCGCGAAAGCTGCGGCAGCATGATCTTCACCCTGTCCAATGCGGCTTTCTATGCCGGCGGCGGCGGACCGGCCTACGTGGCTTCCAAGCACGCTTGCGTCGGGCTGATC
This sequence comes from Cupriavidus sp. CuC1, assembly GCF_044627735.1. Taxonomy (NCBI): domain Bacteria; kingdom Pseudomonadati; phylum Pseudomonadota; class Betaproteobacteria; order Burkholderiales; family Burkholderiaceae; genus Cupriavidus; species Cupriavidus sp. CuC1. The sequence continues at coordinate 19,100 of NZ_JBIUHC010000108.1, forward strand.
AAACAGCTTGCATACGAACTGGCTCCGGATGTGCGCGTCAACGGCGTGGCACCGGGCGGCACCGTGACCCCGCTGAAGGGACCCGAGTCGCTGGGCAAGCAGCAAGCGAAGCTGTCCGAGATCCCCGGTTTCAGCGATGCCGTGGCGGACGCGGTGCCGCTTGGCTTTATCGCGCAGCCGGAGGACCACGCCGGCCACTACGTACTGCTGGCCTCCCGTACCAATTCACCGGCCACCACGGCAGCCATCCTGCAAAGCGATGGCGGCTGGGAGGTGCGTGGCCGGAGCACGCGGCGTCCGCGCGACTGAACCAGACCACAATATGAACGCCCCCATTCCAAACGCCGCCTCCGCGCACGCAGCCTTGCGCTCGACCTTCGCCGGCGCGCGCCTGCCAGTGATGGCCGCCCCGATGTTCCTGGTATCGGGCCCGGAGCTGGTCTGCGCGAGCCTCAGTGCCGGCATTGTCGGCACCTATGCCGCGCCCAACGCGCGCAATGTTGAAGCGCTCGACCAAGCGCTCGCACAGATTGCTGGGCATGCCTGCGAATGCCCGGAGGTGCCGTGGGCGCTGAACATGATCGTGCACAGCAGCTACGACCGTTTTGACGCCGAGATGACGCTGGTCGAGCGCTACCGTCCCGGCATTGTCACCACCGCGCTCGGCAGCCCCCGCCGGGTGCTCGATCGCGTGCATGCCTACGGCGGGCTGGTAATGGCCGACGTCATCTCGCCGGCGCTAGCGCGCAAGGCCATCGATGCGGGCGTGGATGGTCTGGTGCTGGTGAGCAGCGGTGCCGGCGGCCATACCGGCCAGTATCACCCGTTTTCGTTTCTCGCCGAGGTGCGCGAGTTCTGGGACGGCCCGATCGGCCTGGCCGGCGCCATCTCAAGCGGTGCGCATATCCGTGCCGCCCAGTTGCTCGGCGCCGATTTTGTGGTGGTCGGAACGCGGCTGATCGCCACCCCGGAAAGCATGGTGCCGCAGCCATACCGTGAACTGCTGGTGGCCAGCCGCATGGAGGATCTGACGCTGTCCAGTGCGGTCTCCGGGGTGCCGGCCAACTGGCTGAAGTCGACGCTCGAGGCTGCCGGCTTCACCTCGGAGCAGATCAAGGCGGAAGGCAAGATCGATTTCTCAGGCGACATCGTTGACGCGCCCAAGGCCTGGAAGGACGTCTGGTCCGCCGGGCATGGCGTAGGCGCGGTGCGCTCGGTGGCGACCGTTGCCGAGGTGGTGGCAGAGCTCGAGACAGACTATGTCGCCTGCCTGCGCGCCGAGCAGGCGGCCATGGCGGCGCTGATGCACCGCTATGCGCGGAGCCGGGCGCTGGCGTGATTTTTCCTGAAGTTCAGCAACGGGGCGGACAGACGCGAGCATGCGCAGCGCCCCCGCATTCAAACGACAAGGTAGACAAGGATGACAGCCCCTCATATCCAGCAGGCAGCGGACGCGCTGCACCAGGCCCGGCAAGACCGCGTGCCGATCCCGCGCATTTCCGAGTCGTACGGCATTAAGGGCCTTGACGACGCCTACGCCGTTGCGAATGTTAACACCCAGCGGGATCTGGGGACCGGTCGCGTCCTCAGCGGAAAAAAGATCGGCCTCACCTCCGTCGCGGTGCAGAAGCAGCTCGGCGTCGACCAGCCCGACTTCGGCGTGCTCTTTGCCGACATGGAGTACGTCTGCGGCATGGCCGTCCCGGTCTCCACACTGATCCAGCCCAAGGCGGAAGGGGAAGTGGCCTTCGTGATGGGCAAGGACCTGGATGGCGATCTGACCTGGGGCCGCTTCCTAAGCGCCATCGAATATGCACTGCCAGCCATCGAAATCGTCGACAGCGCGATCCAGGACTGGCGCATCACGCTGGTCGATACCGTTGCCGACAACGCCTCATGTGGGCTCTACGTGCTGGGCGCGGACCCGAAGCGCCTGAGCGACGTTACCTTGCCGGACTGCGGCATGCGTTTCCTGCGCAATGGCGAAGTCAGTTCGGAAGGTAGCGGTGCCGCCTGCCTGGGTCATCCCCTGAATGCAGCCTGGTGGCTGGCGCAAACCATGCAAAAGGTGGGCGCGCCGCTGCGCGCCGGGGATTTGGTGCTATCGGGCGCGCTGGGGCCCATGTTTCCGATCCGGGCAGGGGAAAACTTGCAGTTGGAAGTGGAAGGGCTCGGGCGTTTGACCTGTCAGACTGAGTAAATCGATCATGTTCCCGCCACCGAAGCGGGCTGGAGGAGACCCCATGAAACTGACAATCTACGAGTTGGCTGCCATCGTGCTGGCCATCTCAGTAGCCCTGTGCTCTTCTTCTGCAGCTCAGAATCAGGTAGCCGCCATCACAGGGGGAACAATGCTGAACACAAACGCTTCAGACGCGTTATTCGGTATCGCCGATTGCATGAACAAGTACATGCACTCCCTCGACAGCCGCAGCGAGAACCTCGGGCGGGTTGGGGACCAGGACGCCCGTTGGAGGGTCGTGGAATGAGTGCGGCTTCTTCTCGCCTGCTAAGCAATTTCCGCGCCGAAGCCACTACTGTTGCGCTGGCGACCGCGGACATTGCGATTGACCCGAGACTGGACGGAAGCTTTGTCCTGCGCTCGAACCAGCCGCTGCAACCCTACGTCCGTTGCATTGGCGACTGGCTGCAATACTGGGCCAACGAAGATGGCGGCCGCACTTTTCTGGCCGAGCGCCATGCCGACGGCTGGCGCCGGGTGAGCTATGCCGAAGCCCTAACTGCAGTGCGCCGGCTCGGACAGGCCATCCTGGACGTTGGCGTGGCCGAGGATGCGCCGTTGGTAGCGCTGTCGGAGAACAGTGTCAACCTGGCCCTGCTGTCGCTGGGTGCCATGCATGTAGGCCGCCGCATCGCGGTGGTGTCGTCCGCCTATACCGTGGTGGCGAAGGACCATGGCAAGCTTCACGCCATCCTCGACCGGCTGCAGCCCGGACTGCTCTATGCGGAGAACGCCGCGCAGTACGGTGACGCGATTTCCGCGTGGCAGTCGTCCTGCCCGGTGGTCTTCACCCACGGCGCGGAGGGCCAAGCGCTGCCCTTCAGCACTCTGCTGCAGGCCACGCCCGGTGCCGCGGTCGATGCGGCGTTCACCGCCGTCGGCGGCGATACTGTTGCCCGCATTCTGCTGACCTCCGGGTCGACCGGCGAACCCAAGCTGGTGCCGAATACCCATCGCATGCTGTGCGCCAACCAGCAGATGATCGCCCAGTGCTGGCCCTTCATCGACAAGGCGCGTCCCGTGGTGCTCGACTGGCTGCCTTGGAGCCATACCTTCGGCGCCAACCACAACTTCAATCTGGTGCTGCGCAACGGCGGCACGCTGTACATCGACAACGGTCGCCTGGCGCCCGGGGCGATCGATTCCACTCTGAAGGGAATCCGCGAAGTCCGGCCCGCGCTGTTCTTTAACGTCCCGCGTGGTTACGATGTGCTCTTGCCATACCTGGAAGCCGACGAATCGCTGGCTCGCGCGCTGTTCGAGCGCCTGGACATGCTGTTCTTTGCCGCCGCCGCGCTGTCCCAGCAATGCGCGGAACGCCTGCGCGCGGTCGCTGCCAAAGTCCGCGACTTTCCGCTATTCCTCACCACCGAGTGGGGCTCGACAGAAACCTCTCCTGTCCTCACCAGTGCCCATTTCGACACGCTCGACACGCGCAATATCGGCGTGCCGGTACCAGGGGTGGAACTCAAATTTGTTCCCTGCCAAGACAAGTACGAACTGCGCGTGCGCGGCCCCTCGGTCTTCACCGGCTATATAGGCGATGAAGCGAAGACGCGGGATTCCTTTGACGAGGAGGGCTTCTACTGCATGGGCGACGCCGGCAAGCTTGCCGATGCGGCGGACCCGAATGGCGGCGTCATTTTCGATGGACGCGTATCCGAGGACTTTAAGCTCACGAGCGGGACCTGGGTCTCAGTTGGCACGCTGCGCCTTGCCGTGGTCTCGGCCATGGGGCCCTATGTGCAGGATGCAGTCATCTCTGGCCACGACGGGGAAGAGGTCGGTCTGCTGATTTTCCCTACGCCGGCGCTGCGCGTGCTGGCCGGCGACGTCGAAGAGCAGATGTGTGGCAAGTCGTTGGGACAGCATCCGGCCGTGCGGCACGCGCTCGGAGAGGTTCTGGCGAGCGTGGGAAAAGGCGCCGGCAGCTCACAACGCCCGGCCCGTGCGGTGCTGCTGTCTACCCCGCCGTCGATAGAACAGGGCGAGATTACCGACAAAGGCTACATCAACCAACGCGCCGTGCTGACGCTGCGAGCCGATGACGTTGAGCGGCTGTACTCCGGCTGCACATCAGTTATCTATCCGCTCTAAGCCGTCTCGCAGTGACAGGAATCAACAAGGAAAGCAGTCATGACACGAAAACTGAAAGCCGCCATCATCGGCTCCGGCAATATCGGCACCGACCTGATGATCAAGATCCTCCGCCACGGACGCCATTTGGAGATGGGAGTCATGGTTGGCATCGACCCCGCCTCCGATGGCCTGGCGCGTGCCGCCCGCATGGGTGTGGCCACGTGCGCGACTGGCGCCGCTGGGCTGAAGGAAATGGCCGAGTTCGCCGACATCGATATTGTGTTCGATGCCACCTCCGCCGGCGCGCACGTGCAGAACGACAAGCTGCTACGGGAAGCAAAGCCCGGCATTTGCATGGTCGACTTGACGCCCGCTGCGATCGGCCCGTATTGCGTGCCGGTGGTCAACCTGGAAGCGCATCTCGATGCGAGCAACGTCAATATGGTCACTTGCGGCGGCCAGGCCACCATACCTATGGTCGCTGCCATCGCCGCCGTCACCCGGGTGCACTACGCCGAGATCGTGGCCTCGATCTCGAGTAAGTCGGCCGGTCCGGGCACACGCGCCAATATCGACGAGTTCACGGAAACCACCTCGCGCGCACTGGAGGTGGTCGGCGGCGCCACCAAGGGAAAGGCGATTATTGTGCTGAACCCGGCCGATCCGCCACTGCTGATGCGCGACACTGTCTACACACTGTCCGATCCCGCCGATACCGACAAGGTGGAGCAGGCCGTGGAGGCGATGGTGGCTGCGGTCAACCGCTATGTGCCGGGCTACCGCCTGAAGCAGCGCGTGCAGTTCGAGGCTTACGAGGCGGACCGCCCGCTGAACATCCCCGGCGTCGGCAAGATGGCCGGCCTTAAGACCTCCGTCTTCCTGGAAGTGGAAGGAGCTGCGCACTATCTGCCTGCCTACGCCGGGAACCTCGACATCATGACATCGGCCGCGCTCGCCACCGCCGAGAAGCTGGCCGAGTGCCAGATTGCTGCCGCCGCCGCGGCTTGACCTTCCAGACAGGAAACCAAGATGGCAACCAAGCTTTATATCTCCGACGTGACGCTGCGCGACGGCTCGCACGCAATCCGTCACCAGTACAGCATTCCGCAGGTTCGCGCGATCGCGAAGGCGCTGGACGAAGCCCGCGTCGATTCGATCGAGGTGGCGCACGGCGATGGCCTGCAGGGCTCGTCGTTCAACTATGGTTTCGGCGCGCATACCGACCTGGATTGGATAGCCGCCGTGGCGGAGACCGTCACTCACGCCAAGGTCGCCACGCTGCTGCTGCCGGGCATCGGCACCATCCATGACCTGCGCGCAGCTTATGACGCCGGCGCCCGCATCGTGCGCGTGGCGACGCATTGCACCGAGGCCGACATCTCGCGTCAGCATATCGAGTATGCGCGCGAACTCGGCATGGATACGGTCGGTTTCCTGATGATGAGCCATATGACCACGCCGCAGGTACTGGCGCAGCAAGCCAAGCTGATGGAAAGCTATGGCGCCACCTGCATCTATGTCGTCGATTCTGGCGGCGCGCTCACCATGAACGATGTGCGCGACCGCTTCCGCGCGTTCAAGGAGGTGCTCGATCCCGCCACGAACACCGGCATGCACGCCCACCACAATCTGAGCCTAGGCGTGGCCAACTCCATAATTGCTGTGGAGGAGGGCTGCAATCGTATCGATGCCAGCCTTGCCGGCATGGGGGCCGGCGCCGGCAATGCGCCGCTGGAGGTCTTCATCGCTGCCGCCGAGCGCATGGGCTGGAACCACGGCACTGACCTGTACAAGCTGATGGACGCTGCCGACGACCTGGTGCGTCCGCTGCAGGACCGGCCGGTGCGCGTGGACCGTGAGACGCTGGCGCTCGGCTACGCTGGGGTGTACTCGAGCTTCCTGCGCCATTCCGAGGTGGCCGCGGAACGCTATGGCCTGAAAACCGTCGACATCCTGGTCGAGCTTGGCCGGCGCCGCATGGTCGGCGGCCAAGAAGACATGATCGTCGACGTGGCGCTGGATCTCAAATCGCAACAGAAGGTAGCCGGATAAGCCTATGTCGCAGGATCAGACCCTCGAGCATCACGGTGTGGCGACAGCCCCGATCCATGCCGTACACCGCATCACCTTCGCGCCGGTCGGGGTCACGCTCGACTGCGCACCGGGGGAGACCGTGCTGGAGACGGCCCTGGCCGCAGGCTACTTTCCGAAGCACAGTTGCCGGCGAGGCGAATGCCACGCCTGCTGCGCGCCGGTCAGGAGCGGGTCAGTTTCCTACCCGGACGGTTTTGTGCCGGAAGGCGTGCCAGACGGGCACTGCCTGACCTGCATGGCCCGGCCCGAAGGCGAGTTGGTGATCGAGGCGCCGGAGGTCTCGGCGGTGCCAGGCAGGCGCGTGATCCAGGCCGGGGCCCGCGTGCTCTTGGCCGAGCGCGTCAGCCATGACGTGACCGTGGTGCGGCTGCAGGTGCCGCCCGCTGTTGGCTTTGACTTCAAGGCAGGGCAGTACTGCGATGTGGTGCTGCGCGACGGAACCCGCCGCAGCTATTCCATGGCCAATACGCCGGATGGCAGCGGGATCATCGAGTGGCACGTGCGGGCGCTTCCCAAGGGGCGGTTCTCGACGCATGTCTACCAGACGCTGAAGCCCCGCGACATGCTGCGGGTGGAAGGGCCGTTCGGAGCGTTCGTCCTGTCCGAGACCGACAAGCCGGTGATCCTGTTGGCTTCGGGCACTGGCTATGCCCCCATCGCGTCGTTGATGAAGACGCACGGCCAGGCCCTTCACAAGAGGGGAGCAACGCTCTATTGGGGAGGTCGCCAGCTTGCGGATCTCTACGCTTTCGAGGAAGCCGAGACTTGGCAGGCAGGTTCGGAGCGCCTGCGTTTTGTGCCGATTCTGTCCGAGCCGGATGCGGACTGGGGCGGGCACAGCGGCTTCGTGCATGAAGCGGTCGCGCGCGACTTCCCGAATATGAGAGACGTGGAGGTCTATGCCTGCGGCAATCCGCTGATGGTGGATGCGGCGCGGGCTACCTTTACGCGCGAGCATGGCCTGCCGGAGACGGCTTTCTTCAGCGACGCATTCATTACCTCAGTGACGAATTTATGATCGGAATCGTTGGCATGGGTACCCCAGGCATCGCAAACAAAAAGACTGCATTTTCATGAGTGGCGAAGATCGGCTGATTCATGCTTAACGGTACCCGAGTAAGCCGACAGGGCGGGAACAAAGGAGTCCAGTTATGACTACGCCGAAGGTCGTTATCTATGGAGCGAGCGGATACACTGGAAAGCACCTCGCGTGGAAGCTCTCACAACGCGGCATTCCGTTCATTGCCGCCGGCCGCAACAAGCAACGACTGGAAATCCAGTTGAAGTCGATGCCCGAACTAAACGGTGCACGATATGAAGTGGTGGCCGTGGAGCATAACGTGGCGGCCTTAAAAAAACTCCTGGATGGCATGACGGTTGTGTACAACCTCGTGGGACCTTACATGCAGCTAGGAAAGCCTGTTGTTGATGCCGCGCTCGCCGCCCGTTGCCATTACGTGGATTGCGCTGGCGAACAGGATTGGATGTTCCGGCTTAAGAACGAGTATGCGCAAAGATTCGCGGACAGTGACCTGTGCCTGCTACCAGCAACGGCCGCCCTGTGGAACTTCGGCATGCTTGCGGCGGAGTTGGTGCTAGAGAAATCCGGCATTGATTCTCTGGACATCGCGTACACGTTGACAGGCGTTCCGTCTGCGGCGTCAATGCAGTCCTATCTTCAAACCGCCTGTAAGCCTCAATATTTCCTCAAGGGTAATCAGCGCGAGGCATGGCCGATGGAAGGTATTCAGATTGCCGTGCCGGGAGTCCATGAGGTTCAGCTCGCCTTGCCCTGGAGTGGTGGTGGTGAGGCTGTGTGGTACGAGGGCCACGAGCGCGTGCACAGTTGCATGACATTGGTCGCCTTTCGCAACAACACCCTGATCAAGCAGATCATACGCCGTGGCCAGGAATTTGCACACAATTTTGCGGATAAGTCCCGAGAAGAGCAGCAGGTGGTGATGGACCAGTGGGCCACAGAGATGGCCTCGAGCGAGAACCCGCAACGTGAAGACCTGGATCTGCATCGCGGTTGGATTACATGCCATGGGCGGGCCCAAACCGTAGCGCGCTCGGTTGGTCTGCCTGGCGTTGCAGTGGGCTATCTGGGCACAGGGGCCATGAGCGCCTTCGTTATCGATGCCTTGTTGCGCAGCCAACAAAAGGCCGCTGGGTTTATACCTGCGATCCATGTTGTCGGCGTCCGGGCTATGCTCGCGGAACTGCAAGCCCATGGCATCCTCGGCGATCCTGTGGATATTATCCTTTGACTATGGGAACGCGATGGACCAAGAGTTCTAATGATCGTCATACGTCTGGTCAAACGTGGCCGGGAGCTCGTGAGGCGGCTATTGAAACGGAGCTAAGGCGTGGAACTTAGGGCGATACGCGGAAATGGCCTCCGCTTTGCCGGAAAGGTGGCGATTGTCACCGGCGGGGCCGCTGGGATAGGGGCCGCCACAGTTGCGGCCTTCCTCCAAGAGGGAGCCTGTGTAGTTTGCGCCGACATCAGACGGCCAGCGCTGACGCGCGAGCATTCAGACAACTACTCTTTCGTGGAAGTCGACGTTTCCGAACCCGAGAGTGCCAAACGAGCGGTTGCAGCAGCGATCGACAGATTCGGGTCCGTTGATATATTGGTCAACTCCGCCGGCACGGGCGTGTTGGAGGACAGTGAAGAACTCACCCCAGAGAGTTGGCGCCGCACGCTGTCGGTAAATCTGGACGGATCGTTTTATATGTGTCAGGAAGCGATCAGACCCATGCTAAATGCAGGGCGAGGAGCTATCGTCAATGTGGCCTCGATCTACGGCCACGTGGGGTTTAGTCGGCACGCAGCGTACGCGGCATCAAAGGCGGGCGTTGTAAACATGACTCGGTCGTTGGGAATCGAGTACGCATCGAGGGGCATACGCATCAACGCGATCTGCCCTGGGTTCATCGGAACATCGACAGTCAATGTAGGCATGTCGGTCGGACAGTTACCTAAGTGGGTGAAGCTGCATCCAATTCGGCGAAGCGAAAAAACCGAAGAGGTCGTTGCGCCAATTCTATTCTTGGCCTCGGACGAGGCGGGCTTCATGGTAGGAGCGAGCCTTATCGTTGATGGTGGTTATACCGCTCAGTAGCTATCAAGCCTCGGTAAGTCAGCTTGGCGGTGAATGTAAGCAGACCGGCGACGACGCTTTGATTTTGAGCGGTTGCGATGACACTGCTCGCGCAATGCCAATATATGGAGCAGATTATGAGCAATCGGCGTCGTGCATGCGCAACGCCAGTTCAAGAGGAGACATCTACACACATACTGCCAGCAATGAGGGATCTCAGGAAGGAAGTACGGGCCATGAGTCGGCACGCGCACAAAATCGCACTTGCACGCGCATCAGGAAGCGCCGAAAACTATCGCGGACAACTTATTGCATTGTTCGAGTCGCGGATGGAAGCCGAAGCGCCAATCGTGCAACTGATCTGCTTTGCCTCTGCCGCCGAGTTCGGCCTCCCCATGCATCATCACGCAGAACGTTGCAGAACGTGGGCAATACAACACGGCACCAGTGCGCACAGGGCGCTATTCTGGGCAGCACTGTATCGCACGCGCTCCCGTGTTCGTACGGTCCCTCAGATGGCCGAGACTCCGGACGACAACGCCTGCGCCCGCCCTGGGTGGGATTTGGCATTGCCCCGCCTGCCAGCAGAACCTTGGCGACGGCAATGCAAGCGTTGCGAAAATCTGCTCTGGGATACGCGCTGCGCCGAAGGGCACGGAGCCCTGCGCCCGCTCGGTGACCTGCGCTCATATTGGATCGGCACGGGAGCGCTGTGCCAGACGAGGAAGCATGAGTGCGCGACGTGCGGCACGCGTTGGACACAGCACCGCAGCGCGGCCGATCCCTTTACTGCCTGGACTATCAGCCGCTGGCGGGCAGTCGCGGCTGGCGATCTATTCCATTCCCAAAGTCTGAAATGCAAATTGGATAAGTGCGGGCAATGAACGTGGGATCATGCGGTACGACATTACGTTTATGTATTGTCACGCCATCCAACGAAACGTGTGCCCATCGCCGACGCCTGTGCGTTTTCTCCGTTTGGGCCGAAGAAGGGAAGCACACGGCAAGAGGTTAGGTAGCTGGCCCGCTAACGAAATCAGCCTTCAGGAGGAGGCCGTCATGCAGTCTGCGATGGAATGACTGAGTTGCGCCATTGACACCTCGGCCCAGCACATGAAATTGCGTTTGCCCATCGCTCGAAGTGGGCCATCGAGCCACAGCATTGCAGCACCGTGCGCACCGGACCATGCACGAAGCGTCGCGTTACGGATCGCTTCTTCGGACGCTTCGCTTCCTAACGTACAGCGAACTGCAGACGACAGGATTCCGTAGGCGCGATCAGCCGCAATCCGGAGATCCTTGAGGGACGTGGCGGCAAGCTCCGTCACTTCCGGGTTGAACATCAGGCGAAAAAGCGCTGGGCGTCGAAGCGCAAAGCTGACGTAAGCGCTCCCCAATGCTGACAAGCGAGCGCAGCCCGATAGCTTTCCCTGGCCGCCTTTCTCCAGTTCGTCGGCAAAAAGCGAATAGGCAGCAGCAGCGACCCCCGCTAGCAACTCGGCGCGGCTCGCGAAATGTCGCGCCGGCGCCGCGTGCGACACACCCAAACGGCGGGCGATAGCACGGATCGAGAGGGTGGAGAAACCTTCGTCCTCCGCAATTGTTATTGCCTCCTCGATGATCGCAGTGCGGAGATCGTCGTGATGATGCGTAGTGGAATTGGTCATGGAGCCATTGTGCATCAGTCTGTTGACACTGACAACATTGGAGTCTAGTTTACGGCGTCAACATCACTCGAGATCCTTGGAAATGGCTCCCCTCATCGCGCTCATTGGCGTCACCTTATTCACTCGGCTGGTAGGCCAGTTGAGCTTTGCACCATCATTACGTCGGGGGGTGGCGGCCCTCTTCACGATCACGGCTAGCGCCCATTTCGTCGGGTACCGCGAAGACCTTATGCGGATGGTGCCCCCCTTTTTTTGGGGACCCGTCATTTTGGGTCACCCTGACAGGCATGGCGGAGCTCGCCGGGGCAGTAGGCATCCTTATCCCCCCAAACGCGGCGCGCAGCCGCAATATGCATGATGATCCTGTTGGTCGCGGTGTTTCCCGCCAATGTCTATGCTGCTTTGCATCGCATCCCTCTGGGGGGCGAAGATGCTACGCCGCTTATTCCTCGCCTGCTCGAGCAGTTGTTATATCTCTGTTGCGTTGCCTACGCTTGCTTCCGCAAAAGGTAGCAGGATAATAGTTGAAGTTTCAGTAAGCCACCGTCTCTTCTGATCGCGCAGCACCGATCAGCCTGGAGCGCCAGCACACGGAGCTGGCCGCCGCGCACCGTGACGCCGAGAAATTAGGTAGGCATATGCAGCGGCGTCGAGAGAGCCCTGCAGCAGGAGCGAGACGCTGCAGCAAGAAACGGTCGGTCGCGCGCCACACGGCCGAGCGGCAAGGCCGACCTCAAGGAGCGGCTGGCCGAGAACGAAGTCCACCGGTGCTCTCTCGAGCAAAAACAATGGCACGCGCGCGACGCCCTCGATCACTACCGCTGCGGCGCAGCTCACGCCAAGGATGCCCACGTCCAGGCGCTGCAGGAACATTTTTCTGCAGCCCTGACACGAGCTGGCCTTAGGAGTCATTTCCGACTTCATCCCGGCATGACCCCGAACTAGCCAGTTCTTACCTTGCCCCTGCGCAGCACGCCAGATCCAGCAAATTCCGGATTACCAGTTCAGCAAAAGCGCGCGTAGCCCGGCTAATTTTTGATTCCTACAACACGACCACTATTCGGCCAGGTTTGACAAGTTGGGAACGCATTGAACTCAATAAGCACTCGTCGCCGCGACAATCTGTCGCCGCAAGCGTAGAAGAAAACCCAGTCCAACGCGGTCGACCTATCGAAGGCCCCTTGGCGCGGCGGAGCGGTCATTCGAGTGTCCAAGCGCGTGCGCTGCCGAGCGTCTGCAACTGGCCGATCTCTGCCTTCGGTCGGGGGCCGGCAGGAACCTGGGTGGCCTACGTGCGCCGCTAGAGTTCAGAGTTGAGCGAACAAAGTTCAGAGTTACGTGAATCTCGACAGCGGTACTGATAAGAACCAGGGCAGCGATATGCAGGATCTTGTTTATTGCGCGTCGTCCCTGCTGTTTGGTTTTTCCAACTTAGAGAGTTCCTCAATCAGTAGGTCAGGGAACTGGCCGCCGGCGCCGAACACGATCCAGAGGGGGACGCCAAATAACGCCCCCACCGCCGCAATTCCTAAGCCTCGACGGGCGAACGCGGCCGCGACGATGGCGAGACCTGAAAGCCCAAGCCGAGTGGACGTGCTACGGCTGTCCCAGGCGTATTCCTTGAGAGCCCCAGCCGCCATCTTCGCGAGAGCCCAGGCTCCGCCACTTTGCGCAGTCGCTCGGTAAGCCGCGCGCGCCTGTTCATACCGGGGCAGTGCGCTGTCGCGGATCACTAAGAGCTGACGCATTAATGCGAGGACAGCGGACCGGTCCTCTTCGGCGATCTGGGTGGCTACGGTGGCAGCGAGCTGGCGCAGCTTCTCCTGATTGAGATCTTCTGACACGTTGCCCCCTTTGCTGCTAGATCCAGACCTGTGGACACCCATCGCTTAGCATAATCGCCCAGTGTCAGTCCTTCATACGCCTCGGCGCGCCCGTGCGGCCTGATTTGCCGTCGCGGCCTGGTCAGCTCGGGCGAGTCGTGGGCTTGTCGAGAGAGCTCACGATCCAGTCCCGCGCCTCGGCCGCCTGGTCGTCCGGGAAAGTTCTGATGTGGGCCGGCACCACGAAGCGGAAGACATCGATAGCGCGGCGGATCCAGTCATGATCCGTCACCACGGCTACGGCTTCCCAATGCCAGTAATGGGCAACCCCAAGTTTCAGGTCATCCCATGCCGCACCCGCGGACATCCGCGTGAAACGGGGCCCGAGCTCATAGTAGACGCGAATCTTGTCGTGCCCCTTCATCGCGGCGTCCACGGCAGGAATCAGAACCCGCTCGTAATCATCTCGTGTGACTTCGTCGGACGCACGCACCGCGACGACGTTGGCGGGGAAGCCTTCCAGGATTTCGATCATGGCAGCTCCTGTTTGCGGGCCTTCGCGGGCGCGCGGCCGCCTGCACGGATACCGGATGCGGACGCGCCTTGTGGTACCTGCTAAAAAGCTCGCTTCCACGGTACATGGGACGTGCAGGCGGGACAAGGAAGATTCTCGTCTCTGACCTCCATTTTCTCTTGTCGCGGGCGATGGCGTTGGGCGCTCGCCTGTGCCGTTCGGGAGGGGCAGTGTCCTCCATATTTTGCGAAAATTTCACGAATTCCGGCCGAGCCTCAAAACGCGGCCTTCGGTCGAGATATGCCTTATACGGCATATGCGCCGCTGAAAGATATTGATCCGTTAGGAAAATGTAGTATCCGTGCCAGCTCATCCTCAAGCGCCACAGGCACTGGATGACTGATCGTCTCTCATCGACCCTGAATCGCCGTTCAGATTCGAGCCACTGCAACGACCGCTTCCAAGGTTAAGCCGGCGCTCGCCCCGTTACGCAACCTGAAATCGCCCTCGGTTTTTGGAGACGCTACGCGGCACAAGGCGAGCAAACTGCTGCCGACCTATGGCAACACTGGTTTCCGTGATACATGTCATTTCATTTGTAATTGGACGGTTTCTCGCGATGGAGGGTCAGTGAAGCGTAGCGTACGCAGGCCGTACTTAAATCGTTAAGTGCGCCGTGACCTGAAGGCCTTTCGCAGCTCATCGGTGAAGAGCGCTGGTTGCTCGAACGCAGCGAAATGCCCGCCCTTGTCGAGTTCATTCCAATAAAAGAGGTTCGGCCAGAGCGCCTCGGCCCAGGCTTTCGGTGGGCAGAAGATCTCGTGCGGGAAAACCGACGCCGCCATTGGCAGTTCGATCCGCCCTCTGGAAGGGGGGCCTCCAAAGCCGCCGCGGGTGTTTTCCCAGTATATGCGTGCAGACGATGCGGCCGTGTTGGTGAACCAATAGAGGCTGATGTTATCGAGCATTGCGTCGATGCTCAGCGTATCTTCGGGATTGCCGTGATTGTCGGTCCACGCCTGAAACTTCTCATAAATCCACAGCGCTTGGCCCGCAGCCGAATCTGCAAGAGGATAGCCGATCGTCTGCGGGCGTGTCGCGTGCTCGCGAAAATAGCCACTCTGATCGTTCGCAAACCATGCCGCCCGGTCCATCGCCTTGCGTTCAGCAGGCGTAGGATTGTCCAGCAGCTTCTCCGGGAAAACGAATTGCCAGTTCACGTGGGCCGCAATCAGGCCCTGAGGCCGCTGGTGAGCCAAGGCGTGCGTCACTCCCGAACCCCAATCGCCACCTTGGGCGACCCAGCGGTCGTAGCCGAGGCGCTGCATCAGCGTTGCCCAGGCGCGGGCGATCCGATTGACATCCCAGCCGGTCTCGGTCGGCTTATCCGAAAACGCGAAGCCCGGGAGCGACGGCACGACGACATGGAACGCGTCTTCCGCGCGCCCACCGAAACGCGTGGGATCGCTGAGCGGCCCGATGATCTCCATGAACTCCACGAACGATCCTGGCCATCCATGTGTGAGAATGATCGGCAGCGCATGCGGGTGAGGCGAGCGCACGTGAATGAAATGGATGCCGAGTCCGTCTATCCGCGTGCGATATTGCGGGAAGGCGTTGACACGAGCCTCGAACCGACGCCAGTCGTACTTGTCGCGCCAATAGGCGATCAATGTCCGAGCCTTTTCGAGGGGAACGCCCTGCGTCCAATCACCGACGGTTTCCCGCTCCGGCCACCGCGTGTACTTCAAGCGGCGCTTGAGGTCGTCAATAACATCCTGAGGAACGCTAACTCGGAATGGTGTCACTGCGTCCGAAGCAGGCGGCAACACAAAACCAGCCGACGCCGCGTGCGCTTCAGGCAATTCAATCAGGCTCGCACCCAGACCCAGCATGCCCAAGTCGACTGCAGCCTTTAGTATGGTGCGTCGCCTCGAGAACGCGTCAGGCGCAGCGACTTCGACTTCGAGCTTCTTGCTCATGATGTTCTCCAAATAGATGTCTGCCGGAGAAGGGCAAGTCATCTTCTCCGACGGGATGGAGGCGGACTATCTCGGATTTGGTGCCGGAATGGAGTTGACCATCACCGTTGCCGAGAGCCAGGGGCGTCTCGTCGTGTAGCAGAATATTCTGACAGTCCATGGTGCCCTTTCTGGCCGCCATGAGTCAGGTGAGGAAAGGGTGGCGGTCGGCTTTGGCCGACCTGTCACTGCCGTTCCCTGATTACCCTGCTCAAGGGCAGCCTGCAGCGGCCTTTGGCTGTTGCGTTGCCGGAACAAAGTGGTCGTTCAGTCAATTGAACTGCCGTACGTCTTCCGTCCGCGTGCCACGCGGCTATGAGGGCATGGAATCGAGGAAGACATAGAGCGCCGCAATCTTCCCGTCGCGAACGATGATCACATCCAAGCCCGTATAGTCGGATGCCTCGCCGCGCGGTCCGGAGCCCCAGGCCAGGCGACCGGCATTGTGAAGCGCCTGAGGTTCGCCGACCGGCGTATAGGCGAAATGCGGGTGCGTTGCGCGAAGATCTCCGGCGAATTTGTCGAGAGCCTCGTGCCCGGTGAACGTGCCCGGTGGCACGTAGAGCACGCAGTCTTCGGT
>NZ_JBIUHC010000109.1:0-35171 GCF_044627735.1 Cupriavidus sp. CuC1
CTGGCTATCGCGGCACGGCCACCGCTGGCAATTACGGCACGGCCACCGCTGGCGAAGGCGGCACGGCCACCGCTGGCTATCGCGGCACGGCCACCGCTGGCAATTACGGCACGGCCACCGCTGGCGAAGGCGGCACGGCCACCGCTGGCGAAGGCGGGGAACTGCGCATCCAGCAGTGGGATGCGAATTCGAATCGCTCCCGGACTCGCGTGGCATACGTGGGCGAGGACGGCATCAAGGCTGAGACGAAGTACCGCGTCAACGAAGGCGGCAAGTTCGAGGAGGTGCAATCGTGAGCGAACCCTCCCACGCTCGCCTATCTCCGTCCGGGGCTGACCGCTGGTCGGTTTGCTTCGGCTCGGTGGTGCTCGAGGCGAGCCAACCCGACAACAGCAACGAGCACAGCGACTGGGGCACCGCGTGCCACGCGGTCTCCGCCATGTGCCTGACTGAGAAGACGGACGCCCTAGCCTACCTCGGCCGCCGTATCGATGTCGCCCCCCACCGCACAGTGGAATGCGACCGCGAGATGTGCGAGACGGCGCAGACCTACGTCGACTATATCCGCGAGGCGTCCACCGGCGCGCAGCTGCTGGTCGAGCAGCGCCTCGACATCAGCCACGTGGTGCCGGAGTGTTTCGGCACGTCGGACGCGGTCATCATCCGCGACGACGAACTGCACATCGCGGATCTGAAAGGCGGCCGCGGCGTGCAGGTGTTCGCCAGCTATGCGGTGGACCCGTCCGACCCCAACAGCCCGCGCAAGCCCAACAAGCAGATGGCGCTCTATGCGCTGGGCGCCCTGCGCGCTTTCGAGATCCTGGGCGACTTCAAGCGCGTGCGCATGACCATCAGCCAGCCGCGCCTGAACCACCTGGATGAGTGGGATTGCTCAGTCGAGGACCTGCTCGCCACCGGCGAGGAACTGCGCCAGGCCGCTGAGCGCGCCTATGCCTACGTGGACAGCACCACCACGCTGGTGGAAAGCGACCTGGTGCCGGGCGACAAGCAGTGCAAGTTCTGCAAGGCCAAGGCCACGTGCCCGGGCCTCGCCCGCCGGGTGCAGGACGAGGTCGGCAGCGATTTCGACAACATCGCCACGTTTGCCCAGTCGGACGAACAGAAGGCCATGTCGCTCAAGGCCTATACGCCCAAAACCGCAGAGGCACTGAGCAAGGCCATGAAGGCCATCGACCTGATCGAGTCCTGGTGCAAGTCGGTGCGCGGCGCCGTCGAGATCGAACTGCTCGCTGGCCGCGAGGTGCCCGGCTACAAACTGGTGCAAGGCCGCAAGGGCGCTCGCAGCTGGAACAGCGAGCACGAAGCGGAGACCGTGCTGAAGGCCATGCGCCTCAAGGTCGAGGAAATGTATCAGTTCAAGCTGATCACGCCGCCGGCCGCCGAGAAGCTGAAGAAGGCCGGCCGACTGGGCGATCGGCAGTGGGCGAAGCTGCAACCCATGATTGGCCAATCCGAGGGCGGCAAGTCGGTGGCCCCGGCCAGCGACCCGCGCGATGCGATCGTCATCTCGCCGCCGGCGGACGACTTTTCCGACGAGACCAACGCTGCAGCCACGGCTCCGACCGGCGAGGAGTTCGCATGACCCGCCTGCTCCTCGCTGCTGCACTTGGCGCCTACTGCACGTTCTGGTTCGCCATGGCCATCGCCGCAGACAAGACCGACGGCCACGTCTGGTGGATGCCGTTTGCCATCCTCGCAATGGTCGGGCTGCCCGCCGTGCTCGGTGTCGCGCTTGGCATCGAACTCACGAAGCCCGAACGATGAACCAGCTCAGCCAGCCGCCGCAGCGCAAGACCATCGCGCTGTCGGCACTCCCACCCGAGGCCAGCGCGGCGCTTGCGGCCGCCGCGCGGTCTCACCCTAACGATCCGTTCGCCCGTGAAAAGGCGATCGATGCCGCGATCAAGCGCGTGAAAACGCAATTTCCAGAGTACTTCCAACCGGAGTCACAGCAATGAAAGTCCTACTCAAAGACGTGCGCCTTGCCTTCCCTGACCTGTGGACTGCCAAGCAGTTCGACGGCGCCGGTCCCTTCCGCTACAGCGCCACCCTGCTGATCGAGCCGGGCAGCGCGAACGAGAAAGCCATCGAGGCTGCCATCGCCAAGGTGGCCGCTGACAAGTTCGGCAAGAAGGCGGCCAGCCTGCTCCAGAGCTTCCGCGGCAACAGCAACAAGTTCTGCTACCTCGACGGCAACCTCAAGGAATACGACGGGTTCCAGGGCATGTTCTACCTGTCGTCGCACCGCAAGCAAACCGACGGCCCGGTGCTGGTGATCGACACCAACAAGGCACCGCTCGGTGAGGCCAGCGGCAAGCCCTACGCCGGGTGCTACGTCAACGCCAGCGTCGACATCTACGCCCAGGAAGGCCAATACGCCGGCATCCGCTGCGGCCTGATCGGTGTGCAGTTCGCTCGCGACGGCGACAGCTTCGGCGGCGCCAGCAAGACCGATGGCAGCGAGTTCGAAGACCTGGGCGCCGGCGCGGATGCCGAGACCGAAGACGCCTTCGCGTAACCCTCAAGGACACACCATGACTCAGCACTATATCGGCACGAAACAGATCGTGTCCTGGGAGCAGGAGAAGGAGGGTAAGCCCGGTTATGCCGTGAAGTACCCGGATGGCTATACCTCCTGGAGCCCCAAGGAAACCTTCGAAGCCGCTTACCTGCTGCAAGGCGACGACGGCTCCCGCGTTCCTGAGCAGATGGTCGACGACTTCATTGTCGGCCACGAATCCACCCGGATGGGCAACCACACAGTCGTGATGGTGACGCTGCGCAACGGCTTCACGATGATCGAGGAATCCGCGTGCGTCGATCCGGCCAAGCACTCGGGGAGCGGTACGCCTTGGCGAAAGCCAAGAGCCGTGTCTGGAACATGCTTGGGTTCCTGCTGGCCACCGCGCGCAACGGCGTAGGTCAGGTGTGACATGGCACTCGTCGTTATCACCATCGCCGACGACCCCGAGGGCAATGCCAACGTGGCCATCCAAAGCGAACCGGCCCTAGATGTGGGCCGGCCCGACGTCCTGCTCACTCCGGCGCAGCAGCTCGCGCTGGACATGCTGCAGGCCGCCATGAGCCAGACCGAGGTCAAGCGGGACCGCGGCCTGATCCAGCTCATTCAATGAACCCCGTTTTTGCTCGGCCTTCGGGCCGGGCGTTTTTGGCGTGGGCTTAGCTCAGTCGGTAGAGCGGGGAATCCTGAGGGGCTGCAGTACCCCTTCTTGGTACGTCCCAGGCCATCGGTTCAAGTCCGATAGCCCACACCAAAAACTTTTTGATGTGTTGCTGCGCGGGCGCGGGAAGGGTCGGCTAACCACTCGAATACGCCATATGACAACGAACGCGCAGCACCCGGGAATCGCCCCTTAGGTGGGCGGAGAGATCAAGGGTAAGTCGGCCCGACGTCAGTAAGGGGAAGCCGGGACGCCGGCTAGGCGCAGGTAGCGTGACCCGCCGAAAAGCCCGAACGCGGAGGGCGCGCCGGATGAATCGAACCTGGCCGCAGCGACACACCAAAAAGTTTTAGGCCACACCCGGCGCGCCGAAAGACCGGGCCAATGAGAGGGAGAACACCATGCGCAAATAAATCGAGCGGGCGCCGGCCACCTTGCCGGGCGTTGCGCAGTGGGCTGCCCCAACAGATGCGAAAAACCTGATGGACCGATGCAGCCCACTCCGAAACGCGGGAACGCCCTTCCTCCCTCCGCGAATGGCCGCGCGGCATCTCGGCCGGGATCGCTAACCCCTCGGTGCCCGTTCGATTACTCACACCGAGGCGCATGCGCAAACCGCGAGGCGTTGGCAACTAGATAACGCGGAAATCCCGGCAAAGGCCTTTCTCACCTGGACCACCATGCCATTCAAATACCCCGACCTCTGCCACCGCATCGTCGCCAACACGGTGATGGCTGTGGATTCCTACTACGACGGCACGCCCTGCTGGCTGTGGGTTGGCGCCTTCAACGCCTCGGGCTACGGAAAGATCAGCCTGCGCTGGCAGCGCGGTCCGCGCAAAGGCCAGGTGCGTAGTGCGCTGGCGCACCGCATCTCGCTGGAGGTGTTTAAGAACCGCCGCCTGACGGCGCGCTCGGTAGCCAAGCACCTGTGCAACAACCCGGTTTGCGTCAACCCCGACCACCTGGTCGGCGGCACGCAAAAATCCAACGTCCGGCAGTGCGTTGCGGAAGGCCGGCACTTCACCCCGTTCAGGAAGGCAGCATGAACCCCGATCCCCACAACCCTGAGTTCTTCCCGATCATCAAGAGCGGCTCACGTGATGGCGCACGGCGCCTGGAGGACAAGATTTCCTTCCGCTGGGTACTGGAGCACCAGTCCCAGGCGGTGCACAACCACGGGCAGAGCGTACACCGCCTGGCGCAGCGCGGCGGCCTGTCCTGGCTAGAACTGTGGGGTGTGGTCAGCGGCCAGTGCCCGTTCGAACTGATGCGCAAGGGGTACACCGATGCGACGTGCATGCCGAAGGTGAAACAACAGATGGAATGGTGGAAGGCCCAGCGCCTGGTCACCGCAGCCGTGGGCGATGGCGCCGAGATCATTGGCGGTGGTTTCCGCAAGTCGCCCACGTGCAGGGACTGAGGATGACCGCGATGCCCCCCGGCCGCCGGCTATTTCTCGCAGTACTTCGCCTGGATCGCCCGCGTCATGGCGGTGCGGTAGTTCCCGCTACGCGCCCCAGGGTTGCCGCGCATGTAATCGACGAAGGTGTTGGCCATGTCGGCGACAGAGACGTGCTGCACGCAGGTCGAGCGCTCCATCACCCTGCCAATGCGTGGGCTCATGTCCTTGGCCTTGACGTCTTTGACCGTGTCCAGCACGGCGGGATCGTAACGGTACACACCGACCACGCCGTTGCCGGTGCCTTCAATGAAGCCGTCGAGGTACGCCTTCACGACCAAGATGCAGATCGTGCGCTCCCCTTGATCGGCAGCCGTGCACTTCTGTTCAAGATCCCCGGCGGTGATCGACTGAGCGCCAGCGCTGCCGGCCAGCAAAAGCCCCAAGGCCAGACAAGCCAATATCCGCTTCATTGCTCTTCTCCTTGTTTGGTAACCGAAATGCCCGCCAAGTATATGCGGGGTGTCGCATGAGCCATCGCCGCTTCTGGTTTGACCTTGAGACGTTCAGCCCGGTGCCTATCAAGCACGGCAGCCACGCGTACGCGGAGAAAGCCGAGATCCTACTCTTTGCCTACGCCATGGACGATGCCGTGCCCAAGGTGTGGGACGTGACGGTCAACCCCAAACCGCCGGCCGAGCTCGTGGCCGCGGCCGAGGATCCCAGCGTCGAATGGTGGGGCCACAACTCCGGCATGTTCGACTGGGTGGTGATTGGCCACGCCATGCCCTGGCTGGCCGAGGCCGTGCCGCAATCGCGCCGACGCGACACCATGGTGCAGGCCTATGCCCACTCTCTGCCCGGCGCCCTTGGCACGCTGTGCGAGGTGATGAGCGTACCGCTGGAGGAAAGCAAGCTCAAGACCGGCCGCGAACTGGTGCGACTGTTCTGCATCCCGCCGGCCAAGAATCTCAAGCGCGGGCGTGCCACGCGCCACACCCACCCCGCCGAGTGGGCCGAGTTCATCGAGTACGCCGGACGCGACATCACCTCGATGCGCGCCGCGTCGAAGAAGGCCCCGATGTGGAATTACCAGGGGGCCGAGCTCGACTTGTGGTGCCTGGACCAGCGCATCAACTATCGTGGCATGACCATGGACGTGGAACTGGCGCACGCCGCCATCGCCACGGTCGAGCGCGAGCAGAAGGCGCTCGCCGGCCGCACGCAGGAGATGACTGCTGGCGCGGTGGAGTCGGCGCGCAAGCGCGACAAGCTCCTGGCCTACCTGCTGGCCGAGTACGGCATCGACCTGCCCGACCTGCAGAAATCTACCCTGGAGCGGCGCATCGACGACCAGTCGCTGCCGTGGGCGCTGCGCGAATTGCTCGCCATCCGGCTGCAGGCCAGCACCAGCAGCACCAGCAAGTACACCTCCCTGATCCGCGCGGTCAGCAGCGACGGCAAGCTGCGCGGCACGAAGCAGTTTTGCGGCGCCGGCCGGACAGGGCGCTGGGCTGGCCGGCTGTTCCAGCCCGACAACATGCCGCGCCCCGCCGTCGGAGACTTGCGCGATGACGCGCTGCAGCGCGCGATCGACGATGGCATCCAGGCCATGAAGACCGGCTGCGCCGACCTGATTTCCGACAACGTGATGGAATTGGCATCCGCCGCCATCCGGGGCTGCATTGTGGTGCCGCGCGGCAAGAAGCTGGTGGTGGCCGACTTGTCCAACATCGAGGGCCGCAAGCTGGCGTGGCTGGCGGGCGAGAAGTGGAAGCTGCAGGCGTTCCGGGACTACGACGCCGGTACCGGCCATGACCTGTACAAGCTAGCCTATGCCAAATCGTTCGGCATCAAGCCCGAGGCGGTCGACAAAAACCAACGCCAGGTCGGAAAGGTGCAGGAATTGGCCCTGGGCTACGAGGGCGGTGTCGGCGCGTTCCTGACCTTCGCCGCGGCGTACAACCTCGACCTGGAGGAGATGGCCGAGCAGGCGATCGCCGCCATCCCGGCCGAGATCCTGGACGAAGCGCGCGGCATGTACCAGTGGACGCTAAAAAAGCGTCGCAGCACCTTCGGCCTGTCCGAGCGCGCATGGTTGGTGTGCGAGTCGTTCAAGCGCTCGTGGCGGTATGCCCACCCCGAAGTCACCTCCCTGTGGAAAGAACTCGGCGCGGCCGCCGTGCGCGCCACGCAGGCGCCCGGCACCACGATCACCTGCCGCCGGCTCAAGGTGCGCCGCGATGGCGCCTGGCTGCGCATCCGGCTGCCGTCCGGTCGGTTCCTCTGCTACCCCTCGCCGCAGGTCAGCGAGAAGGGCGAGTTCAGCTACATGGGCGTCAACCAGTACAGCCGCAAGTGGAGCCGGATCAAGTCCTACGGCGGCAAGCTGGTGGAGAACGTGACTCAGGCCGCCGCGCGCGACGTGCTGGCTTCCAGCATGCCCCACGTGGAGGCAGCCGGCTACGAGATTGTGCTGACCGTGCACGACGAAATCATTACCGAGGCGCCCGACTCGCCGGACTTCAACGCCGACCACTTGGCCGCGCTGATGTCCGCCAATCCGCCATGGGCCGAAGGCCTGCCGCTGGCTGCGGCCGGCTTCGAGGCCTACCGCTACCGCAAGGACTGAGGCCCTGCAAGACAGATATATGGGCGTATATGCATACGTATCCGCGCAGCACCTACCATTTTGCTAACGTCATTTGCTGTTTTGTTGCTAATGTAGCTAAGGGCTACCCCACTAAATGATGGCCCCTAGGCCCCGTACAGTTTCATACCACATCAGATGACATAAAACCAAGATACACAGCCGCTATCTAAAACGACACTGACTGTATTGGTGCCCGAATCGATTCCCATCCCCGCAGGCGAGACGGTGCCAGAAACGAACAAAAGTGCTAATTCTGAGTTGCGTGAGTTTTCAGCATTTGCTAAAGTCTAGCGACACAAACAAGAAGGATAGAGAAATGCGTATTGAGGGGTTGTCGACCGAGGTCATTCTCAAACTGGGGGAAGCAATCAACCGGGCAGGCGACTGGCGCGAGATCGCGGCAAAGGCTGCCCATATCAAGACCCTGCCGCACGGCTCCCCTGACCGGGCAGCGCAGGCTCTCCAACTGGTCGAGTCGTTCGACGCCGGCACCGCCATCGAGCAGATCGACGAAGACATCGCAGCCATGCACAACTCGCTGGCCGCAGTCCGCGCGCAGCAACGCGCGATCCGTCGCAGGAAATAGGAGCTACCAATGCTCGAATCGAAAATCGAGACCCACCTCGTAAAACGGGTCAAGGATGTGGGGGGCACGGCCTACAAGTTCACCAGCCCGCAGCGCCGGGCCGTGCCCGACCGACTGGTGCTGCTGCCTGGCGGGCGCGCCACCTTCGTCGAATGCAAGGCCACCGGCCAGAAGCCGACCGAGGCCCAGGCGCGCGAGCACACCCGCCTGGGGGCGCTAGGGTTCCCTGTCCTGGTCATCGACAGCCTGGAGGCTGTCGAGGCCTTTATCGGAGGCACGCTGCAATGACCATCGCCGACATCGCCCTCGTTTTGTGGTTCGCGCTGAGCTTGGCCGTCATCGTGGTTTGCGCGATCGTTGCGCACAGCCGCTACTTGGCGCGCTTCGACGAGGACCAGGAGCCGCGCGCGTGACCCTCCGCACTTTCACCTCCCGCCCGTACGGCAAGCTGATCCAGAACCATATTCTGGAGACGCCGCGCTGCGGGGTGTGGGCTGGCATGGGGATGGGCAAGACCGTCGAGACGATGAACGCGCTGGATATCATCGAGCTGGTCGAGCCCGGCCCCACGCTGGTCTGCGCGCCGTTGCGGGTGGCCCAATCCACTTGGCCGGACGAGGCCCGCAAGTGGGGGCACCTGCGCAACGTTGAGGTGGTCCCCATCATCGGGGACGCCAAGGCGCGCACCCGCGCGCTGGCCCGCGCCTTCATGCCGTCGGCCAGTATCTTCACTATCAACTACGAGAACCTGCCCTGGCTCGAGGAAACGCTACGGACCGAGCGCATGCCTTGGCCCTTCCGGCGGATCGTCAGCGATGAGTCCACGAAGCTCAAGGGCTGGCGCGGCAGCAAGCAGGTGAGCAAGACCGGCAAGGAGTTCGTGCGCGGCGCCGGCGCGCAGCGCTCCCGCGTCCTCGCACGGGTGGCCTTCGCCCACGCAACGCGCTTCATCGAGCTGACGGGCACACCCTCCCCCAACGGCCTGCAGGATCTGTGGGGGCAAGCGTGGTTCCTCGATCAGGGCGCGCGGCTTGGCCGGACGTTCGACGCCTTCACCCAGCGCTGGTTCAAGCCCAAGCATCAGGGGTTCGGCACCGAGCCACTGCCGCACGCCCAATCCGAGATCGAGGGGCGCATGCGTGACCTATGCATGTCGCTGGACGCCCGCGACTGGTTCGACCTGCGCGAGCCTATCAAGAACCTGATCCGCGTGGATCTGCCCACCAAGGCCCGGGCACTGTACCAGGACATGGAGCGGCGCATGTTCATGCAGATCGACGGCCACGAGGTCGAGGCCTTCAACGCTGCGGCCAAGACCATGAAGTGCCTGCAGCTGGCGAACGGCGCGGCCTACGTGGGAGAGGACGCCGAAAAGTGGGTCGAGGTGCACGACGGCAAGCTGCAGGCGCTGGAGTCGGTCATCGAGGAAGCGGCCGGCATGCCGGTGCTGGTGGCGTACCACTTCCGCTCCGACCTGGCGCGCCTGCGCAAGGCCTTCCCCAAGGGCCGCCACCTGGACAAGGACCCACAGACCATCCGCGACTGGAACGCGGGCCAAATCCCAGTGCTGTTTGCCCACCCGGCCAGTGCTGGCCATGGGCTGAGCCTGCAGGATGGCGGCAACATCCTGGTGTTTTTCAGCCTGAACTGGAACCTGGAGGAGCACCTGCAGATCATCGAGCGCGTCGGGCCCACGCGCCAGATGCAGGCCGGCCACGACCGGCCAGTGTTTATCCACTACCTGATTGCCCGCGACACCATCGACGAACTGGTGATGGCGCGGATCGAAACCAAACGCGAGGTGCAGGACCTGCTCCTCGAAGCCATGAAAAGAAAGGGGTACGCATGAAGCTTCTGCCCAAACTGGTCGATGCGCTGATCCGCCGCGCGATGCGCACACCGTATTTCCACTTGAAGGGGTACATGGAGCGCTATTGGCTCATCCCCTACAACCGGTTCGCGCCGGCGGCCCGCATCCACCATATCCTGCGCTCAGACGACGACCGCGCCTTTCACGACCATCCGTGGCCTTACGTCACGGTCATCCTGCGCGGCGGCTACACCGAGGTGACGCCTGTCTATGATGCCTCCGGCCTGTACCAGGGCGAGGCGCGCAAGTGGCACGGCCCGGGTTCGATCCTGTTCCGGCGCGCCAAGTCGTGGCACCGCCTGGAGGTGCCAGAAGGCAAGACAGCCTGGACCCTGTTCATCACCGGCAAGTACCAGCAGCGCTGGGGTTTCATGCCGAACCCGGCCGGCAAGGTGTACTACCAGGATTATTTCAACGGGGACAATCAATGAGCGAGCGTGATCCCACAGGACGTAACCCCCACGAGCCAGGCGCCAAGCTTGACGCCGGCAAGGCTCCGGTGCGGCGCGGCCTGCTGGAGTACTTCCCGCGCGCCTGCATGGCAGTGGCGCAGGTCAGCGCCTCGGGCGCGGCCAAGTACGCCTGGAACGGCTGGGAGCAGGTGCCCAATGGGGTGGACCGGTACGGAGACGCCGAGGCGCGCCACATCTGCAAGGCCGCTATCGAAGGCCCGGTGGATGCTGACTACGGCCACCTGCACGCCGCGCACGAAGCGTGGAACGCGCTAGCGCGCTTGGAACTGCTGTTGCGAGAGAACGAGCGTGGGTGACATTGCAGACGACCATCTCGACCGGATGACGGACTCGATGCCGGACGCCTGGCATTGGGGTACCCCTCGCCGCAGCCAGTTCCACGTGACGTGCAAGGAGTGCGGCATGTCGGGCTTGCGCTGGCGCGCGGAGTCCGAAGGCTGGCGCCTGTTCGAGAACGAGCGAGTGGAACATAACCGGCTCAAGCTGCATAACTGCCGAGCACTGCCGTCGGCAGAAGAAGCCATGGAGGACTTCGACGATGTTTCTAACCAATGACGAGATCCGCGAGCTGACCAAGCGCACGCACCGCCGCACGCAGGTGGAAGCTCTCCGCACCCTGGGCATCGAGCACCGCGTCCGCGCGGACGGGAGTATCGTTGTCCTGCGCGCCCACATCGAAGCCGTGTTCGGCGTCAGCGCGCCGGTGGCCCGCAAGCAGAAAGAGTACGAGATCGACCGGAGCATCATGTAATGCCGCGTCCACGTAAGACCGAGAACCGGGGCCTGCCGGCACGCTGGCAGGTGCACCACGGTGCCTTCTTCTACCGGGTTCCGCCCGGGCTCGAACCCCACTGGGACGGCAAGAAGCGTTTCCGACTGGGCAGCACGCTATCGGAGGCCTACAAGACGTGGGCCGAGCGGCTAGGCACCCCGATCAAGGCGAACACCATTGGCCAGCTGCTGGACCGCTATCTGCTCGAAGAAGTGCCCACCAAGGGGGTAACTACCCGGCGCCACCATCTGCTTTGCATCAAGAAGCTGCGTGTGCAGTTCGGCACTTGGCCGCTTGAGACGATCAAGCCGCGCCACGTCTATGCCTACATCGACGCACGCACCAAGGAAAGGAAGCAACCCGACGGCACCACTGCCCGCGTCAAGGCGCCAGTGGCCGCGCGCCGCGAGATCGAGGTGCTGTCACATGCCTACACCAAGGCCGTGGAATGGGGGTACCTTGACCGGCACCCGTTCCTGGGCGAGACGCGACTCAAGGGTACAAAGCCGCGCGACCGCTATGTCGAAGACTGGGAACTGGACGAATGCCTGGCGCTGCAATCTCGCCGGAAGAAGGGCAGCGTGCGCGCAGCGCAGGCCTATATCCGCCTCAAGAGCCTAACCGGCATGGCCCGCGGCGACCTGCTGCGCCTGCGCCCCGCCGTCGACTTCAAGGACGATGGGATCCATATCCAGCGCCACAAGACCGCCAACAGCACCGGCAAGCGTACCGTCTACACCTGGAACGACGATCTGCGTGCGGCGGTAGCCGACGCGCTGGCGGCGCGCCCAGTGCACATCTCGCCGTGGCTGTTCTGCACCCTCAAAGGTGAGTGCTATTTCGACGAGGAGACGGGCCGGGCAGGCGGGTGGGAATCGCTGTGGCGCGGCTTCATGGCGCGTGTGCTCGCGGAGACGAAGATCACGCAGAGCTTCACTGAGCACGACATCCGCGCCAAGGCAGCAAGTGACGCCGACACGCTGGAGCACGCCCAGGCGTTGCTTTCGCATGCCGACAGCAGCACAACGAAGCGGATTTACCGGCGCAAGCCCGAACTGGTGGCCCCGCTCCAGGCAAAGAAAAAGGGCTAGGCCATTGTTTCCAATGACCCAGCCCCGTATCTATGACCCACAGGTTAAGAACCGCTAACCCGCAAAGCCTTACAGTATAAGTGGCGGAGAGACGGGGATTCGAACCCCGGATAGGCTATTAACCTATACACGCTTTCCAGGCGTGCGACTTAAACCGCTCATCCATCTCTCCAGCAAGTCCGCGAGTATATCAGAGTGTTGTTTCGCAAATCTAGTGTTTCGTGCTCGAAGGCCCTATCCGCGTCGCAAGTACGTCACGAGACGGTCGATCACCGGCGCGTTGCGTGGCGTCAGCAGGCTGGCCAGGATGGCAACGGCAAAGCCGGCGGGCACGCCGAATGCACCGGAAGCGATCGGGTCCACGCCGAACCAGCGATTGCCGAAAATGCCGGTCATGCGGGTAAAGAACGGGTAGTTGACGAAGATATAGTAGACCGCCACCCCGAGTCCGGCCACCATGCCCGCCACCGCGCCTGCGGCTGTAGTGCGGCGCCAAAAAATCGCCAGCACCAGCACCGGGAAGAAACTGGACGCGGCCAGCGAGAACGCCGCGCCGACCAGGAAGAGAATATTGCCGGGACGCAGCGAGGTGACGTAAGAGGCAAACAGCGCCACGCCAAGCAGCACGATCTTGGCGGTGGTGACGCGCCGCTGGTGGCTCGCGGTGCGGTCGACCATGTGATAGAAAACGTCGTGCGACAGCGCGTTG
Source organism: Cupriavidus sp. CuC1 (assembly GCF_044627735.1). Classification (NCBI taxonomy): domain Bacteria; kingdom Pseudomonadati; phylum Pseudomonadota; class Betaproteobacteria; order Burkholderiales; family Burkholderiaceae; genus Cupriavidus; species Cupriavidus sp. CuC1. The sequence goes on from NZ_JBIUHC010000109.1 coordinate 12,760, forward strand.
GCAATGGTGAGCAGCAGGCCGTCGGCGGTGGATAGCGCGGCCGCCAGCGCGCCCGCGGCAACCAGGCCCGAGATCACGTAGGGCAAGCCGGCGATTTCCGGCGCGGCCAGCACGATCATGTCGGGCTGGATGAGGATCTCCGCCCATTGCACGATGCCGTCGCCGTTCACATCGCGAATGCCGAACACCGGCGGGTCGACCTTGCGCCATTGCACCACCCATTGCGGCAGTTCCGCGTATGGCGTGCCGACCAGGTGCTGGAGGAATTCGTACTTGACCAGCGCCGCGAGTGCGGGCGCGGAGACGTAGAGCAGCGCGATGAAGAACACCGCCCACGCGACCGAGTTGCGCGACTCCTTCACCGACGGCGTGGTGTAGAGCCGCGTCAGGATGTGCGGCAGGCTGGCGGTGCCCAGCATCAGGCAGAACACCAGCAACACAAAGTTCAGGCGCTTGGTCTTGCGCTCCTCCTCGGAGGGCGACGGATAGGGTTCGGTCGACGGCGTGGAGGGCTGGCTGCGCGCCAGGGCGTCTTCACGCTGCTGGTTCCATTGCTGCTGGGCCGCTGCTACGTCGCGCGGAAACTCCACCCGCTCGCGCTCCACCGTCTTGATCTCGCGCAGCGGCGCGTTGCGCAAGCGCAGATCCTGCAAGCGCGCGGCCAGCGCATTGCGCTCCTCGTCGAACGATCGCGGCAGCCGCGAGATGCGATCCTGCATCTGGATGGCCTGCTGGCGGTAGAACTCGCGCACGGCCTGTTCGGCCGGGTCACGCTCGATGCTGCGCTCGCGCGTGTCGATCTGCTGCAGCAGCGTGCCGTAGCTCAGTTGCGGCAGCGCTTCATGGTGATGCTTCCACGCGATCATCGAGACCGTGACCAGGAAGGCCACGATCAGCATGATGTATTGCGCGACCTGGGTCCACGTCACCGCGCGCATGCCGCCGAGGAACGAGCACACCAGGATGCCGGCCAGGCCGAAGAACACGCCGACGGCGAACTCCACGCCGATAAAGCGGGTGACGATCAGCCCTACCCCCTGGATCTGCGCCACCAGGTAGACGAAGGAACATAGCGAAGCCGCCAGCACGGCAATGGCGCGCACCGGCATGTTGCCGCCGGGCTTGCCATTGCCATAGCGCGCGGCGAGGAAGTCGGGGATGGTGTAGCCGCCGTACTTGCGCAGGTAGGGCGCGAGCAGGAACGCGACCAGGCAATAGCCGCCGGTCCAGCCCATCACGTAGGCCAGGCCTTCGTAGCCCGACGCGAACAGGATGCCGGCCAGGCCAATGAAGGATGCCGCGCTCATCCAGTCGGCGGCGATTGCCATGCCGTTGAACAGCGCGGGCACGCGCCGGCCGGCTACATAGTATTCATTGAGGTCGGAGGTGCGGCAGATCAGCCCGATGCACGCATAGATGGCGATGGTGACGAACAGGAATACGTAGCCAAGCCAGAGGGCATCGCCGCTGGAATGCTCCAGCAGGCCCATCATGCCGATGAAGACGAACAGGCCTATCGTGAACAAGCCGTAGTACAGCAGCAGCCGTCGGCGAAAGCGCGACTGTTCGTCAGGCATGGGAGCAGTGGTTGGACAGGCGGGGTGGGCGAGCAAGGAAACCGCCGGCACGCGCAAGGCGCGCCGGCAGAGGCGGATGACCGCGTTATTGTGCCTGCTTCAACTGGTCCAGGATGGCGGGGTTTTCCAGGGTGGACGTATCCTGGGTGATTTCTTCGTTCTTGGCCAGCGAGCGCAACAGGCGCCGCATGATCTTGCCGGAACGCGTCTTGGGCAGGTTGTCGCCAAAGCGGATGTCCTTTGGCTTGGCGATCGGGCCGATCTCCTTGCCCACCCAGTTGCGCAGCTCGGCGGCGATTTTCTTGGCCTCTTCCTCGTCCGGGCGGGAGCGCTTGAGCACCACGAAGGCGCAGATGGCCTCGCCGGTCATGTCGTCAGGGCGGCCTACCACCGCGGCTTCGGCCACCATCGGGTTGGAGACCAGCGCGGACTCGATTTCCATCGTGCCCATGCGGTGTCCCGAGACATTGAGCACGTCGTCGATGCGGCCCATGATGGTGAAGTAGCCGGTGTCCTTGTCGCGGATCGAGCCGTCGCCGGCGAGATACAGCTTGCCGCCGAGTTCTTCCGGGAAGTAGCTCTTCTTGAAGCGCTCCGGGTCGCCCCAGATGGTGCGGATCATCGACGGCCACGGACGCTTGACCACCAGGATGCCACCGCTGCCGTTCGGCACGTCCTGCCCCGTCTCGTCGACGATGGCCGCGATGATGCCCGGCAGCGGCAAGGTGCACGAGCCCGGCACCAGCGGCGTGGCGCCCGGCAGCGGCGTGATCATGTGGCCGCCGGTCTCGGTCTGCCAGAAGGTGTCCACCACCGGGCAGCGCTCGCCGCCGATATTGCGGTAGTACCACATCCACGCTTCAGGGTTGATCGGCTCGCCCACCGTGCCCAGCAGGCGCAGGCTGGACAGGTCGTATTGCTTGGGATGGATCTTCTCGTCGGCCTCGGCCGCCTTGATCAGCGAGCGGATCGCGGTCGGCGCGGTGTAGAAGATGCTGACCTTGTGGCGCGCGATCATGTCCCAGAAGCGGCCGGCGTTGGGATAAGTGGGCACGCCCTCGAACACCACCTGCGTGGCGCCGGCGGCCAGCGGGCCGTAGGCGATGTAGGTGTGCCCGGTGACCCAGCCGATGTCGGCGGTACACCAGAACATGTCGTCGGGCTTGATGTCGAAGCTCCACTTCATCGTCATCAGCGCCCACAGCAGGTAGCCGCCGGTGCTGTGCTGCACGCCCTTGGGCTTGCCGGTGGAGCCCGACGTATAGAGCACGAACAGCGGATGCTCGGCGCTGACAGGTTCGGCTTCGCACGTCGGCGGCTGGCCGGCGGCGACGTCGTCCATCCAGCGGTCGCGGCCTTCGGCCCAGTTGACCTTGCCGCCGGTGCGGCGGTACACGATCACGCTCTTCACGGCTTCGCAGCCGCCCAGCGCCAGCGCTTCATCGGCGATGGCCTTGAGCGGCAGCGCCTTGCCGCCGCGCATCTGCTCGTCGGCGGTGATCAGCGCCACCGCGCCCACGTCGACCAGCCGCTCTTGCAGCGACTTGGCGGAGAAGCCGCCGAACACCACCGAGTGCGTGGCGCCAAGGCGCGCGCAGGCTTGCATCGCCACGACGCCTTCGACGGACATGGGCATGTAGATAACGACGCGGTCGCCCTTCTTGATGCCCAGCGCCTTGAGGCCGTTGGCGAACTGGCAGACCTTGGCATGCAACTGGCGATAGGTGACCTTGGTGACGGTGCCGTCGTCGGCCTCGAAGACAATGGCCACCTTCTCGGCATTGCCGTTGTCCAGGTTGCGGTCCAGGCAGTTATAGGAGGCATTGAGCTCGCCGTCCTCGAACCACTTGTAGAACGGGGCATTGCTCTCGTCCAGCACCTTGGTGAAGGGCTTGGTCCAGTGCAGTTGCTCGCGGGCGTGGCGTGCCCAGAAACCCTCGTAGTCGCGCTCGGCTTCGTCGCACAAGGCCTGGTAAGCCTCCATGCTGGGAATCGCAGCTTGCTTGGCGAACGACGCCGGGGGATTGAAAATGCGATGCTCCTGCATCACGGACTCGATGGCGGACATTTGCTTGTCTCCTGATATAGCGTGGCTGCCTGGCTGCGAACTTACGCTTGACGGCTTACTTAAACCTGACGCTGCCAAACCCAACCCGCACGCATGCCGGCACCCGTGCGCTGCCTGCTGCAGCGCACCATGAATAACGGCCGGGCGTGGGTAAGGATGTGCAGCCTTCTCCATTAGGCTAGCACAGCTATAATGCCGCGAGCCCTATCCCGAACGCGGCGCTGCGGCATTGCGGGACTTCGCGGGCAGATATGGTCAGCGCAACGCGCCACCGCGACCCCGCCGGCCGGCGCTCGCAAGATCCCGGCCCGATCCCCGCCAGATCCGACCAAACAGCGCCGCCACCCAGACCCCGTGCCCATCCACGCCCTCTTCCTGATTGCCGCAATGGCCCTTGTCGGCAGCAATGTCGGGCTGGGCAAGGCCATCGTCGCCTACGTACCGATCCTGCTGTTCGCGCTGCTGCGCTTCGCCATCGCCATTGCGTGCCTGGCGCCCTGGTACCGCCCCGCGCGCATGCGCGCCGTCTCTCGCGGCGAATGGCTCAACCTCTTCCTGCAGGCCTTCTTCGGCACGTTCCTGTTTACGCTGCTGATGCTGGGCGGCGTGCGGCTGACCAGCGCCATGGCCGCAGGCGTGATCACCAGCACCATCCCGGCCACGGTGGCCCTGCTCTCGTGGCTGATCCTGCGCGAACGGCTGTCCCGGCGCACGGTGTTCTCGGTCTTGCTGGCGGTGGCGGGCATCGCGGTGCTGAACGTGGCGCGGGGCACGGAACATGGCGGCGGCGGCGCCGGTGACAGCGGCGGCGAGCATGCGCTGCTCGGCAACCTGATGATCATGGGCGCGGTGATCTGCGAATCGATCTACGTGATCCTCTCGCGGCGCCTGGCGCAGACCCTGGCGGCCATCGAGATCTGCGCCTATACGCACTTGATCGGCGGGCTGCTGATGCTGCCGCTGGGCCTGATGCCGCTGCTGAGTTTCGACATGGCATCGGTTCCCGCGAGCATATGGTGGATGCTGCTCTGGTATGCGCTGTCGGCCAGCATCTTCTCGTTCTGGCTGTGGATGAAAGGCGTGCGCCATGTGCCGGCACAGATGGCGGGCGTGTTCACGGCGGTGCTGCCGATCGCGGCCGCCACCTACGGCATCGTGTTCCTCGGGGAGACGCCAGGCTGGCCGCACGGCGTGGCGCTCGCCTGCGTGCTGGCCGGCATCGCACTGGCGAGCTGGCCCGGGCCGCTGGCCCGCCGGGCATGGCGCGCCAGCAGGAAAGAGGCGCGCAACGCCGACTAGCCGCGCACTGACAAAGCCTCGGATTTGCGAAATCTGCGCAATGTACAATCGCGGCCCCTCTCTTTCAGCCAGCTTTCAACCAACCACGATCCACCTGCTCAAGACCTTCATCGACGCCGACCAGCGCGCCCCGCACATCATCAGGCAGGTCATTATCCATCTGTCGTTCCTGCTGTCGGCAGTGGCCATGGCCTATGTGGACAAGCTGGTTTCGCATCCCGCGCATCCCGCCCAATCCGGTGGCCATCAAAACAGTCAAGGCACGGCCCACTGATGTGGTTCGGCCATAGGCCGGCGCCAGGAAACCGCAGCCAAGGCTGCGGTCAGCTTGCTGACAAAGCCGGATCTGCGTTGTCGTGCTCCCCTCTCCCACTTGTGGGAGAGGGGCTGGGGGAGAGGGCGGGCGCTCGTTACGCCTGCGTGCTGGAAAACACCATGGGCTTCGCTTCAAGTGGCTCCTAGCCAAACCACCCCTCTCCCCGGCCCTCTCCCCATGAGGGGAGAGGGAGAGCCCTCGTCAGGGCGCGCGGCTTTGGCCTGCTCGGCGGCGTCGGCTAATGCTCCGGCAGCGGGCCGGCGGCGGGCTCGGTGCCAAGCGCGGCAAGCCGGATGGCAACGCCCGGCTTCTGCCCCGAGCCGGCGCCTGGCCGCCCGTCGAGCGTGCCCAGCGCAAGCACGATGCCCCGTGCCATGCTGTCCGCCTGGCCATGCGGGCGCAGGTGAAACATGAGCGCGGTCCAGCCCAGATGGACAATGACGAGCACGGAGACGGATAGCACCGCCATGCGCCCAAACAGCGTATTGAACGGATTCTTCATGCGTCCGGCGCTTCGTCGACGTCATCGGCTTCGTCGGCGCAGAACGCGTCGAGCCCGGGAACAAAGACGTAGCCGCGGCCCCGCACGGTCTGGATATAACGGGGTACCGATGGATCATCCTCGATCACGCGGCGCAAGCGCCAGACCGGCACGTCCAGGCTGCGGTCGCGGAAATGCATTCGATCCCGAGCTACCGGATTGCTGTAGCGCGGAAAAATCCGTCTCGAGGGTCGACAAGGCCGAGCTACTGGCGCTGTCCGTGCTGGTCCCGGTGGACAAAGTGGTGCTGGCGGCGCTGGTCGCAGCGCTCGTGCCCTGGCTCGCTGAGGTGCCGGCAGCCTGGGCAGCGAGTGCCTGGAACAGCGCGCCGACAAAAGCCTGTACCGCGTTGCCGGACGCATCGGCGCTAGACGCGGTGCTGCTGGTGCCGCTAGTGGTGCTGGCGGCAGCGTCTGAAGCGGTGCTGGCGGAAGTTGAGGTAGTGGCGGACGCGGCAGTCGTCGGGCCGTCCCTGCTGGACGACGAGGTCGTGATGCCCAACTGCGCCAGCGTTTGCTGAAGTGCCTGGATCAGCGCATCGGCAGGATTGCTTACCGAATTGCTGGTGTCGCGGCTACTGGACGCATCCTGGCCACCGCAGCTTTTTTGGGTGGACTGCGTCTGGAAAAGGCTGGACAGCGACGTGTTGCTGCCGATTGCGCTCAAGGTCATGGTCACATCTCCGTTATTGAGGAGATGCCAAGATAACCGCCGGCCCACGGGGAACATTCTCCAAGGAGAAAACGGAATCGGGGTCATTTCGCCGCCCCGTAAGGCCCTGTAAGGCAAGCGTGCCAGGGAGGGGGAGGAACTTCGCGGCAGGGGATGCGCATCGGCCAGCCATGCGCAGCGAAGAGCACCCGCCGCACTGTCGACAGGCGCATGCAATCCGGCACCCCCCCCTCGCTAGGTGTATGATTTCGGGCTGAATTTCCCCTCGACTGTCCTCCCCACAAAAATGACTGTCATCAAACAAGAAGACCTCATCCAGAGCGTCGCCGACTCCCTGCAATACATCAGCTATTACCACCCGATGGACTACATCACCAGCCTGGGCCGTGCCTATGAGCTGGAGCAGAGTCCCGCGGCCAAGGATGCGATCGCGCAGATCCTGACCAACAGCCGTATGTGCGCTGAAGGCAAGCGCCCGATCTGCCAGGACACCGGCATCGTCACGATCTTCGTCAAGGTCGGCATGGATGTGCGCTGGGATGGCGCCACCATGGGCCTGTCGGACATGATCAACGAAGGCGTGCGCCGCGGCTACACCAACCCGGACAACGTGCTGCGCGCGTCCATCGTGAACCCGCCCGAAGGCGGCCGCAAGAATACCAAGGACAACACCCCTGCCGTGATCCACTATGAAGTGGTGCCGGGCAATACGGTGGACATCCAGGTGGCAGCCAAGGGCGGCGGCTCGGAGAACAAGTCGAAGTTCGTCATGCTTAACCCTTCCGACTCCATCGTCGACTGGGTGCTCAAGACCGTGCCGACCATGGGCGCAGGCTGGTGCCCGCCGGGCATGCTGGGCATCGGCATCGGCGGCACCGCCGAGAAGGCCATGGTCATGGCCAAGGAATCGCTGATGGACCCGATCGACATCCAGGACGTGATCGCTCGCGGCCCGCAGGACTGGATCGAGGAAATGCGCGTCGAGCTGTACGAGAAGGTCAATGCGCTGGGCATCGGCGCGCAAGGCCTGGGCGGCCTGGCCACCGTGCTGGACGTCAAGATCATGGGCTATCCGACCCACGCGGCTTCCAAGCCGGTGGCGATGATCCCGAACTGCGCGGCCACCCGCCACGTGCACTTCACGCTGGACGGCAGCGGCCCGGCCAAGCTCGAAGCGCCTGACCTGTCGGCCTGGCCGAAGGTCGAGTGGGCACCGAACACCGAGACCTCCAAGCGCGTCGACCTGAACACGCTGACGCCGGCAGAAGTCGCCTCGTGGAAGCCGGGCCAGACCCTTCTGCTCAACGGCAAGATGCTGACCGGCCGCGACGCCGCGCACAAGCGCATCGCCGACATGCTGGCCAAGGGCGAGAAGCTGCCGGTGGACTTCACCAACCGCGTGATCTACTACGTGGGCCCGGTCGATCCGGTGCGCGACGAAGCTGTCGGCCCGGCAGGCCCCACCACGGCTACCCGCATGGACAAGTTCACCGAGATGATGCTGGCCCAGACCGGCCTGATCTCGATGATCGGCAAGGCCGAGCGCGGCCCGGTGGCGATCGAGGCCATCAAGAAGCACAAGTCGGCCTACCTGATGGCGGTCGGCGGCGCGGCTTACCTGGTGGCCAAGGCCATCAAGCACGCCAAGGTGGTCGGCTTCGAAGACCTCGGCATGGAAGCCATCTACGAGTTCGACGTCAAGGACATGCCCGTGACGGTGGCCGTGGACAGCGAAGGCACCTCGGTGCACAAGACCGGACCCGCAGAATGGCAAGCCAAGATCGGCAAGATCCCGGTCGCTGCGCTGTAACGCGAGCCACGCCGTGACAGCGATGCTGTCTGCACAAGCCGGGTCCTCCGACCCGGCTTTTTGCTACCTAACCTCTTGATTGCCTCGATCCTCCCTGTGAACAACGCTCCCATCGGCATCTTCGATTCCGGCCTCGGCGGCCTGTCCGTATTGCGCGAGATCCGTGCCCTGCTGCCGCAGGAATCGCTGATCTACGTGGCCGACTCGAAGTACGTGCCCTATGGCGAGAAGCCCGAGCACTTTGTCGAGGCGCGCACGCTGCAGGTTTGCGAATGGCTGGTGGCGCAGGGCTGCAAGGCCCTGGTGATCGCCTGCAACACCGCGACCATGCATGCGATCCACACGCTGCGTGAACGCCTGGCGCTGCCGATCATCGGCGTCGAGCCCGGCCTGAAACCCGCCGCCGCCGCCAGCCGCAGCAAGGTGGTAGGCGTGCTGGCCACGGGCAACACGCTCAAGAGCGCAAAGTTCAGCCGCCTGCTTGCCTCGCTGGAAGGCGAGAGCCGCTTCCTCTGCGAGGCTGGCGTCGGGCTGGTGCCGTTGATCGAGCAAGGCGATGTGGACGGCCCGGCCGTGCGCGAGAAACTCACCGCCTACCTGTCGCCCATGCTCGAGGCCGGCGCCGATACGCTGGTGCTTGGTTGCACCCACTACCCCTTTCTCTCCGGCACCGTGCGCGAACTGGTCGGCGACCGCCTCACGCTGGTCGATACCGGCGACGCCATTGCGCGGCAACTGCGGCGCAAGCTGGCCGAGCACGGCATGGCCGCCGGCGCCGATGCGGTGCCCAACGACCGCTACACCTCGACCAAGGACGCCGCCCACCTGCGCGCCATGGCCGCGGCGCTGCTGCATGTGGATGCGCCCGCGCAAACCCTGGTGATCGAGCCGGCGCCGGCATTCGACTGAGGCATCGGCATTCCCGCTTCCGGTTATTGCAGGAACCCCAGCGGCCGGTGCTGCCGCACATCTGGCTTGACGGCATGCTCCTGGCGCAACTGCGCCAGGAATTCGTCTGGCGTCAGCGTTTCGCCGAGCAGCACGCACTGACGCTTGACCGTGGCAAAGTCGCCCGGCGTCAGGCAATCCATCTTCGCCAGTTCGTCGCGCATGGCAGCGTCCATGCGCTGCGGATCGGCATCCAGCGCTTCCTCGATGAACATCGCCGTACGTTGCTCTGCCTTGAGCGGCAGGAAACGGATCTTGAACGAGAAGCGGCGCAGCGCAGCCTCGTCGATCCGCTCGAACAGGTTGGTGGTACAGACGAAGATGCCGTTGAAGCGCTCCATGCCCTGCAGCATCTCGTTGACCTCGGACACCTCGTAATTGCGCACGGCGTTCTGCCGGCTTTGCATGAAGCTGTCGGCTTCGTCGAGCAGCAGGATGGCGCCGTCTTCCTCCGCGCGCGCGAACATCGCGGCGATCTGCTGCTCGGTTTCCCCCACGTACTTGCTCATCAGGTCGGAGGCGCGCCGGATCATCAGCGGCTGCTCCAGCGCCGCCGCGATGTGCTCGGCGAGCGCGGTTTTGCCGGTGCCCGGCGGCCCGTAGAAGCATAGGGTGCCGCGCTGCCGCGCCTTGAGCGCCTGCACGATCTTGCCGACTTCGTAGCGCGTTTCCAGGTTGAGGTAGTCAAGCCGGTAGTGCGTCACCACCGGGCGCCCTTCCACTTCCGGGCGCAATCCCATGGCGCGGTCGGCATGGTCAAGCTGCCGCACGATCAGCGCCTCCACCGGCTCCGCCACGCCCGGGCCCGCCAGTTGCACGAAGCGCGCGGCCGATTGCACCTGTGCCGGCGTCAACGTCTTGCGCGCGGCCAGCGACGCGATAAAGGCGTCGCTCACGTCCAGCGCGCCCAGGTGCTTGCGGATGATGTTCTCGCGCACCAGCGGCGGCGGGATCTTCAGCTCCAGGTGAAACTGGAATCGGCGCAGGTAGGCGGGGTCGATCTGACGAATCGAGTTGGAAATCCAGATCACGGGCACCGGATTCTGTTCCAGCGTCTGGTTGACCCAGGCCTTGCCGTTCACCGAGCCACGCGGGTCTTCCTGGCCGAACAGGCTGGTGAGCTCGCGCGCGCTGCCCGGGAACACATCCTCGACTTCATCGAACAGCAGGGCCGTGCGCGGACGGCCGCGCAGGAACGCCTGCGACACCTGCAGCGAGCGATAGCGATCCTTGCCCGACAAGCTGTTGCCGTCGCGGTCCAGACAGTCCACTTCGTACAGCTCGCAGCCGGCCTCACGCGCCAGCAGCCGCGCGAACTCGGTCTTGCCGGTACCGGGCGGCCCGTAGATCAGCACATTGACGCCGCAGGCATGCTGCTGCGTGGCGTTGGCCAGCAACGCCGACAGGTAGCGCGCATCGGTCTCGACGTGCGGATAGTCGCCGGTGCCAAGCGTGGGTGCCGCCGCCGGACGCGTGAACACCGCCATCATCTCGGCTTCGTTCGCATAGTTGCCGAGCAGGACATGCAGCAGCCGATCCGACAGGCGCATCAGGTCGCCCAGATCGGTCACGCTGTTCTCGGGCAGGGGCTGCTCGATCAGGTTGAGCGTCTCCAGGCGCGAGCCCGGCCGCAGCGAGGCCGCCACGGCGGCCGGGCTCGCGCCGGTCAAGCCGGCCAGGATCTGGAAGGCTTCCTGGCTGTGCGCCACCTTGCAATCCACCATCACCGCGCGCAGGTCGCGCTTGTATTTGGCGAGCGCCGCGTACAGCAGCAGCTTGCGCTCATGCTCGGGCAAGTCCAGCACATGGCTGAGCATGTCGATGTTGCGTACCAGCAGCACGCGCTCGCCGTCGAGACGCGCTGCCAGCGCAGCCGCCGACGCGTCGAACACGGCAAACATATCCTTGGCGTGATGCTTGACGTACTCATCCAGGTAGTAGAACAGCGCGCTCTCATCGAACGCGCTGTTCCATTGCCCGTGCCGCTCCAGGAATTCTTCGGGCGTGAGGCGCGCGGCGCCCTTCCAGGCCGGCATATCGGCGCAGCGCGCGGCAAGGAAGCGCTGGACGCGCAGCACCACGCCGTACGGCCACACCATCTCCTGGGCGCTGACCGTCAGGATGTCGTTGATATTGCTGCGCAGGTTGAATCTTGGCCCGAGCGAGCACACGACCCGCAGGGCGAACTGGGCGCACATCCAGTCAAGCGCGGAGGTGCATGGCGCGCCGGTAGCGGCACGCAGGAGGGTCGAGCGGTCGTCTTCGGCGAAACGGGTGAAGTCCATGGCCTGGTCCTCTCGCACGGGGGAGCGCCGTGGCCGGCGCGGCGAAATGCTCGAATGGCTCGTCTTTTTCCTATGCTAGCGCGCTTTGTGGCAGATCGGGCATTGCCGGCAACCCTGTGCCATGCGAGAGCGCGCATTTTGTCGCAGCCGCGGGAAGACATCGCCAAATCGGCGTATAAAGACGGCTGCGCGGCAGCGATTCAATGCATTGCACAAAATTCCACCAAATAAGAATCATTATCGTTTATACTGGGCACCTGACACGCTGCCTCGAGAGCGGCGCTCCCACCGGCATCACTGTTGAAGGAGCGTTTATCATGGAATTGCTGCTTAGCTTGCTGGTCGGTTGTGGCATCTCGCTGATCCTGTTCTATCGCAAATAGGCCCTATCGCTAATAAAGCCGGCGCCGCGCCAATTCGCCGACATCTGCTGTTTTCTCATGTTCGATCAACGTTTTTTCAAGATCACGCTCGCCGTCCTGCTGTTCCACGTCGGCCTGCTTTACCTGATCCAGAGCGGGCTGGGGCGCAAGATCACGGAGGCCGTGATCTCGCCTGAAATCGTCGCCCGCATCATCCCGCTCGAGCCGCCTCAAAAGCCCGCCGTCGAGACGCCCAAGCCAAAGCCGGAAGCCCCGCCCAAGCAGGTGAAGGTGACCACACCCAAGCCTGCCCCGCCGCAACCGCGCCCCACGCCGACGCCGGTGGCATCGCTGCCGCCTTCGCCCAATGCCGTGGAAGCGCCGCCCGCGCCGCCTGCACCACCGGCGCCGCCTGCGCCCGCCCCCGAGCCGCCCGCCGCTGTGTCGGCAGCGCCACGCGCGGTTGGCATCGGCGAGATCCAGTGCAGCCCGCCGCAACCTGCCTATCCGTCGCAATCGCGCCGCATGGGTGAAACTGGCAAGGCCGTGGTGCGTCTGACTACAGACGAGACCGGCAAGGTGGTCAAGACCGCGGTCGTGACCTCAAGCGGGTCCTCCAGGCTGGACCAGGCTGCCGTGGACGCGGTGCAACGCATGCGCTGCAAGCCCTATCTGGACAACGGTCGTGCCGTGGCGGTTACCGCCCAGCAACCGATCGGGTTCGAACTCAACTGATTTCAATACCGACCTTACCAGGAACCCAACATGCAGGACCTCGGACTTTCTCACCTCTGGACGCAAGGCGATTTCGTCATGCGCACCACCGCCATCATTCTGCTCATCATGTCGCTGGCTTCGTGGATCGTGATTCTCACGAAGGCGTGGGATCTCTTCCGGCTCAAGAAGATGGCGAATGGCGCTGAAAAGCAGTTCTGGCACTCCGACGATTTCGACCACGCCCTCGAAACCCTCGGCAGCAGCGAAGCCAACCCGTTCCGCACGCTCGCCATGACCGGCAAGGAAGCCGCGCAGCACCATCGCGCCAGCCAGCCGCAACTGCACGACGTGATGGACATCTCTGACTGGATCACCCGCTCGCTCAAGAGCGCCATCGACGAGGCCGTTGCACGCATGCAATCGGGCCTGGCCGTGCTGGCTTCCGTCGGTTCCACGGCGCCGTTCGTTGGCCTGTTCGGCACCGTGTGGGGCATCTATCACGCGCTGATCAACATTGGCGCCTCCGGCGTGCCAACCATCGACAAGGTGGCAGGCCCGGTGGGCGAGGCACTGATCATGACCGCTTTCGGCCTGGCCGTTGCGATCCCCGCCGTGCTCGGCTATAACGCACTGACCCGCGGCAACAAGGGCGTGATCTCGAAGCTCAATCGCTTCGCCCACGACCTGCACGCCTACTTCGTCACCGGCGCCCGCGTACGCCCGACCAGCGCCGGTGCGCGCGCCGCTGATGACAACAATGTGCGCCTCGCAGTCAAGAATCAGTAAGGCCGCAAGCAAGGCAAAAAGGAAGTCATCATGGCATTCGGCACCCTCGACTCGGACGAAAACGAAGTAATGAGCGAAATCAACATGACGCCGCTGGTCGACGTCATGCTGGTGCTGCTGATCATCTTCATCATCACCATCCCCGTGATCAACCACGCGGTCAAGATCGACCTTCCGCGTGCCACCAACACGCCCAACGATCCCAAGCCGCAGAATATCAACCTGTCGATCGACGCCAGCGGCAAGGTCTTCTGGAACCAGGCCGAGATCGATGAGCCCACGCTCGAGGCCAACATCGCGCAGGCCGCGCAGCAGCAGCCGCAACCCGAACTGCACCTGCGGGCCGATCGCGACGTGCGTTATGAGCGTGTGGCAGAAGTCATGGCAGCCGCGCAGCACGGCGGATTGGGCAAGATCGGTTTCATTACGGAACCCAAGCACTAGCGTTAGTCGCGCCGCACCCTTTGGGCCGGCAGCGGACATCGACAAAAAGGGCACTCCATGGAGTGCCCTTTTTGTTTGCGTCGGCCCGCTAGCGCGATTAAAAATCCCTATTGTAATGATAACAATTCTCATTTAAGATTGGACCAACTTGAACCCGGTCGTGACAGCACGCAGTCCCGCGTTGCCGCCACAGACCACCGGACCGGAGCCCACCCATGAGCACCCTGACCCTGCCGCTGTCGCAACCGCATGAAGTCACCCGCCGCCGCCTTTCCCTGCGCCGGGTCGAAGTCAATTCCAACAAGGCTGCGCAGGCACGGCGCGAAAACCCCGCCAGCGCAGCTATCGAATCGATGAAATCTGCCGTAGCTGCCCTGCCCGCCCGGATCGAAGCCCTGGTGCGCGATAGCCTTCCCGCAGCGCCCGCCGGCGATGCAGTGCCCCTGGATTCGTTGATGCGCGGCACCAACCTGCTGCCGATCCTGCATAACGGCGAGGTCTACACGCTGCGCATCACGCGCTATGGCAAGCTGATCCTGACGAAGTAACCGCGCACAGGCGTACGCCCGCACCAGCGCAAGCCATGCCGCGGGAAACCATGTAACGCTGTACGGATTTCTATGGATGCAGGAAGGGCTACCGGAACCGGCAGCCCGGCGCTAATGCCCCTCGACAGGCTTCGGCATCAGGGAGCAACAGCAATTTGTTCCGCAATCAGCAGGAGGTGCCTGGACAGTGAGCCGCGCTCACTGTCGGCACTACACCCGCCTCTGCTTGCAGACGATTATCAGATGCCCAGGGCGGCAATGCCCGCGCGCGCGATCTGTGCGTCTTCGGTCGACTTCACGCCCGACACGCCAACCGCGCCCACTACCTGGTCATTGACCACGATAGGCACACCACCCTCCAGCATGCCTTGCAACACCGGCGCGGTCATGAACGAGTGACGGCCGTTGTTGATCATGTCTTCGTAGACCTTGGACTCGCGACGGCCCAGCGACGACGTACGTGCCTTCTCGGTGGCGATATAGCTCGAGATCGGTGCGGCGCCATCCAGGCGTTGCAGTGCCAGCAGGTGACCACCATCGTCAACGATGGCAATCGAAACCGCCCATTGGTGATTCTTGGCTTCCAGCTCGGCTGCGGCCAGTACCTTCTTCACATCATCTGCCGTCAGCACGGTTTTTTGCTGCATACCACTCTCCTCGAAGATCATTTCAGTGAGCCGGAAGTATAGCGCCACGGCCCTTGGCATGACCATGCCACCACCGTCCCGGCACCTGCCCGCAAAAAGCAAAAGACCCGCTCGACGCGGGTCTTTCGATGATTCACGGCGTTGCTGCATGCGGACTGCCGAAGCCCTCAGGGCTGCGGGCTTGTGTCCGGCAAACTCAGGCTCCGTCGCTGAACTGGTCGCGGCGATCGCCAACCTTGGCGCCGTCGGTGAACGGATCAACCTTGCGTGCGCCGTCGGTGTACGGGTCAACCTTGCCAAGCTTGGCGCCATCGGTGTAGGGATCGACCTTGCCGATCTTGGCGCCATCAGTGTAAGGGTCTGCCTTGGCAATACCGGCTGCAAAGGCGGAGGCGGAGAGTGCGGAGAGGGCGGTCAGGGCTGCGATCGCCACCAGGCTGTTTTTGATCTTCATGGGCGGATCCTCTTGGGAATTAGGTCGTGCTGGAGGGGCGCTGGATGATGAAGCATCGCGGAATCTTGTCATCACGGCGTCACAGCAGCAGTATAGGGGGAAACCCTAATAACGATATGAGCGCCGGTTTGACCTGTCTCTTCAAATTTTTTGAACCTGCTGATAACTATGGAACCTTGTCCCGATTGCCGCCTACAGTTTGTCTCCCAGGGCTGCGCCTGAAAAACAAAAGGGCCCCGCAGGGCCCTTTTCACCAGCCTGCGCGAGGCAGGCCGTTCATGCTTATCGCCAGTGGCGTCCATGTCCCGGGCCATAATGGCCCCGGCCATAGTAGCCCCGCTCGTAGTAGCCGCGGCCGTAGTAACGCGGGCCATAGTAGCCCGGGCCGTAGTAGCCCGGGCCCGGACCGTAATAGACCGGAGGCGGACCATAGTAGACAGGAGCAGGCGCCATGATCACGGGCGGCGCGGCAATATAGGCTGGGGGCGGATAGTACGCCGGGCCGCCGACAACAACGCCAGGCACGCCAATCGCCACGCCAACGCTCACATGGGCCATTGCCGCACCGGATGCCAGCGCCCCAAGCAAAGCGAGTCCTGCGAGCCACCAACGTTTCATGATCCTTGCCTCTTGCAATGCGTTATTCGATACAAGGTATTGTAGGTTCTTGAAAAAAAGCAGGTGAAACCGAGAACGTTACATTGTTACCAGGAGTAACAATCGACACATAAACACGCTGCCCCCGCCCACTTGGCTGCCTGCGGCGCAAATCCCGCGCGGAGCTTGCATCACCGCGCCCAACCGACCACAATATCGGGCTTGCCGTGCGGCCGTGGAGAAATTGGTAGACTCAGCAGACTTAAAATCTGCCGCCTTTACGGGCTTACGGGTTCGACCCCCGTCGGCCGCACCAGCATCCACCCTTCCCTCGGCTTCGCGTGCTCAGGCCACCGCCGCGCACAACAGTGCGCCACCGCACACCAGGAACACAAACAACAGACCGGCCAGAACCAGGGGCTTGCGCCCGGCGCGCAGCAAGGTGCCAATGCGGGTGTGCAAGCCAATTGCCAGCATCGCGCAGGCAAGCAGCCAGTTATCGAAGTCAAGCAGGGCAGGCTTCCAGTCCTGGGGCACGAGTCCCGCGGAATGCACGGCCATCACCGCCACAAACCCCACCGCGAACCACGGAATCGCCTTCAGGATGGCGCCCCAAGGACGCCCGCCTGCCGCCTTCTCGCCTTTGCCCTCTTCCTCGAGCCCGATGCCGGCCTTCGGCAACAGCGCCAGCACCAGCAACAGGGGGCCCAGCGCCAGCACGCGCACCATCTTGGTCACCACGGCGGCATCCGCGGTGGCATCGCTGACCATCTTGCCCGATGCGATGACCTGTGCCACTTCGTGCAGCGTGGCGCCGGTGTAGATGCCAAACGTGCGCTCGCTGATGGCCAGGTGCCAGTGCTGCGTGGCCAGCTCGAACAGATAGGGATACAGCAGCATGCCGGCCGTGCCGAACAGCACCACCGTAGCCACGGCCACGGCCGTCTGGCGGTCGTCGGTGCGCACCACCGAAGCCACCGCGATGGCTGCAGCGGCGCCACATACCGCGCTGCCCGCGCTGACGAGGATGGCTTCCCGGCGGCTCAGCCCCAGCAGCGAAGAACCGATCCAGATCCCCAGCAGCATGGTCGACACCAGCATGGCCAGCGGCACCAGCACGCCTGCCAGGCCCAGGTCGGCGATAGCGCCGAAGGTGAGGCGCAGGCCATACAGCGCCACGCCGAGGCGCAACAGTTGCTGGCGCGCCAGCTGCATGCCCGGCGCAAGCGGAGTGAGCCAGCGTTGCGGGAGCGTGTTGCCCGCCACCATGCCGGCGAACATGGCCAGCGTCAGCGCGCTCATGCCGAGGTGGGAGACCGCCGGGTGTGCCGAGAACACCATGGCCAGCCAGGCGATGAAACCCAGCGGCACCAGCGTCAGGATCCGGGTCGGCCACGAGGGGGGTTCGACGCCGAGATTGGCAACTGCGGACGAAGGAGTGGAAGACATGGCGGGGGTCCTGCCCGTAACGCCGGAGGGCTTCGGGGCGCATATTGAGTATGTCCGAAGCGTACTTAGCTGGCCTAAATCTGTAAAACAGGTAATATCGCTATACGTTACCTGTTTTGCAGATATGAACCATCGCCCGCTTCGCCTGACCCTTCGCCAGCTCTCCGTTTTCGTCGCGGTGGCGCAGCACGGCAGCACCGTGGCTGCGGCCGATGCGCTGGCCATGTCGCAATCCGCGGTCAGCGCCGCGTTGGCGGATCTGGAGGCCGCACTGGGCGGCGCGCTCTTTGACCGGGTCGCGCGCCGCCTGAGCATCAATGAGACCGGCCGGCTGTTTTTCCCGCGCGCGCTGTCGCTGCTGGACCAGGCACAGGAACTCGAGCGCTTCACCGTGCAACCCGGGGTACAACTGCGCATTGCCGCCAGCAACACCATCGGCAGCTATATCCTGCCGGGCCTGCTCGCGGGCTTTCGACATGCGCAGAGCGGGCCCTGCGCGCTCGACATGCGCATCGGCAATACGCGCGAGGTCCTGCAGGCGCTGCTGCATTTCGAGGCAGATATCGGGTTGATCGAGGGCACATGCCACGAGCGCGACCTGCGCAGCGCCCACTGGCGGGACGATGTGATGGTGGTGGTGGTCAGCCCGTCACACCCGCTCGCAAGCTACCCTGGCAATCTGGCCGCCTTGCGCGACGCCGACTGGGTCGTGCGCGAACCCGGCTCGGGCACGCGCGAGATCATCGAGCAGCGGCTGGCACCACTGCTGGGCGAGTTGCGCTTCGCGCTGGAGCTGGGCAACTCCGAAGCGATCAAGCGCGCCGTGATGAGCGGCTACGGGGTGAGCTGCCTGTCGCTGCAGGTGGTGGAAGACGAATTGCGGCACGGCACCCTGGTGGCGCTGCGCGACGGCCTGCCCGACGTGGTGAGGCCGCTGCATCTCGTGGTCCACCAGGACAAATACCCTACGCAGGGCCTGCTGGCCTTTACGGAGTATCTCCGCCGCGATGCCGCGGCAACCAGCCAGTGAGCCGCACAATCCGCGGCATGCCCACGATCAGGCGGGCTGGGGATCCGCTTCGCCTTCCTGCTTGGCGGTATAGCGATCGAGCAGGTGGAACAGCAGCGGGTTGAGCACGATGGACAGCAGCGCGCCGGCCAGGATCAGGGCGTGGCCCCGCTCGGGGAGGATCTTCAGGTAGACGCCGAGGCCCGCGAGGATAAAGGAGAACTCGCCGATCTGGGCCAGGCTGACCGCAATGGTCATGCCGGTACGGGTGGAATGCCCGAACACCCGAACGATGCAAAGCGCGGCGAGCGATTTGCCCACCACGATGATGAACAGCGTGGCCAGCACGCCCCAAGGATCATTGATCAGCACCTTGGGGTTGAACAGCATGCCGACCGATACAAAGAACAGCACCGCGAACGCGTCACGCAGGGGCAGCGACTCCTCTGCCGCGCGGTGACTGAACTCCGATTCCGCCAGCACCATGCCGGCAAAGAATGCACCTAGCGCAAACGACACGCCGAACAGCGAGTACGCGCCAAAGGCCACGCCAAGCGCCGTTGCCAGCACCGCCAGACGGAACAGTTCGCGGCTCCCGGTCCAGACGATGCGCTCCAGCATCCAGGGAATAAAGCGACGGCCGATTACCAGCATCACCGCGACGAAGGCGGCCACCTTGCCCAGGGTAGCGAACACGGCGAACACGATGTCACCTGACTCCGGTGCGGCCGCGCCTGAAGCCGTGGCGTCTGCGGACGGCGTGAGCAGGCCGGCCAGCGCCGGCAGCAGCACCAGCGTCAGCACCATGGCCAGGTCCTCCACGATCAGCCAGCCCACCGCGATCCGGCCCTGCGGCGACTCCACCAGCTCGCGCTCCTGCAAAGCCTTGAGCAACACCACGGTACTCGCCACGGAAAGCGCCAGCCCGAAGACCAGGCCTGCCCCCCATTCCCAGCCAAAGCCCCAGGCTGCGCCCATCCCGAGCAAAGTGGCAATGCCGATCTGCACCACCGCACCCGGAATGGCGATCGTTTTCACCGCCATCAGGTCCTTGAGCGAGAAATGCAAGCCAACCCCGAACATCAGCAGAATCACGCCAAGCTCCGCCAGCTCCGGTGCCAGCGCCTGATCCGCGGTGTAGCCCGGCGTATACGGGCCGACCACGATGCCCGCGCACAAGTAACCGATCAGAGGCGGAAGCTTTAGCCGGTTGGCCAGCGCGCCCAATATAAACGCCAGGACGAGACCGCCGACGATGGTGCTGATGAGCGGGGTAGCGTGATGCATGCGATCTGGGTTCCTCGTGCTTGGCCATGGCGGCGGTGACTGGATGCCCCGCCCGCCCCCAGCGGCAATACGGCGGGGACCACAAAGCGCCCTCTGGGCTGCGTTACGGCGTTGAACGCCGGACGCAGGCCGAGAGGTACCGCACTGATTGAGGGAAAACGGGAACGGGAGTTTTACAGCAGCCCGGGGGCGAAAAGCGTGGCATGGGTCCAAGCGGACGACGATGGCACGCTGTTCAGGTCGGATATCCCCTGAACGCCCCGTGAAGACTACACCATGGAATGTAACACGATCACCACAATGGCAAAGCGCGGAATCGGGGCAGGATGTACCCCCCATCACCGCAGAAACTCTCTGCCGCCCCCTGCCACCCTGCCGCCTGCAGTCCTATCGCCCAGCCAGCTGGAACGTCGCCACGGTATCGCGCAGCGTGTGGGACTGTTCCTCCAGCGAGTGCGCGGCCGCTGCCGCCTGCTCCACCAACGCCGCGTTCTGCTGCGTGACCCGGTCCATCTGCCCGACGGCCTGGTTGACCTGCTCGATCCCGGTGCTCTGCTCACGCGA
The DNA here is from genome assembly GCF_044627735.1 of Cupriavidus sp. CuC1. Lineage (NCBI taxonomy): Bacteria > Pseudomonadati > Pseudomonadota > Betaproteobacteria > Burkholderiales > Burkholderiaceae > Cupriavidus > Cupriavidus sp. CuC1. The sequence continues at coordinate 33,140 of NZ_JBIUHC010000109.1, forward strand.
GGCCGCGGCAATCTCCCCGATGATGTCGGACACGCGCCGCACTGCCTGGCGAATCTCGCTCATGGTCCTGCCCGCATCCTCGGCCTGCGCCGAACCCTGGCGAATCGTGCCGACCGAGGTGTCGATCAAGTCCTTGATTTCCTTCGCCGCGCTGGACGAGCGCTGGGCCAGGCTGCGCACCTCGCCGGCCACGACCGCAAAGCCACGGCCCTGCTCGCCGGCGCGAGCGGCTTCGACCGCCGCATTGAGCGCGAGGATATTGGTCTGGAAGGCGATGCCTTCGATCAGCGTGGTGATTTCAGCGATGCGGGTGGAACTGCTGCTGATTGCACCCATGGTTTCCACCATCTGCTGCACGGCCGTGCTGCCGTACTCCGCCACCTCGGCGGCATTGTCCGCCAGGCCGCTGGCCTGGCGCGCATTGTCGGCATTCTGGCGCACGGTCGCGGTCAACTCCTCCATGCTGGCGGCAGACTGCTCCAGCGATGTCGCCTGCTGCTCGGTGCGCGTGGACAGGTCCTCGTTGCCCGCCGCAATCTGATGGGCGGCCATACTCACCGAATCGGTCGCCAAGCGGACTGCACGCAGTGCCGACGCCACGCGCTCGATCAACTGGTTGAAGGCAACCGCCGTGCGCCCGATCTCATCCTCGTGGCGCACCGAAGCGCGGCGATCGAGGTCCAGCGACGCGCTCACATAGCGCAGGGTCTGCTCGATCTCGGCCAGGCTGTTGTGGATGCGGCGGTAGAGCGAATAGCCCAGCGCACCGGTGACAAGGAAGGCGCAGGCAATGATCGCCGAGAAGACCGTCAAGGCCAGTCCGTACGCCTTGCCGTTGCTCGTCACCACCTGCTCGCCCAGACCCGCGTTGTACGCCACGTGCTCGTTGATGGCCGTGCGCAGCGCCTTGGTCGCGGCAAAGAGCGAGCCCCCCCGTCAGCATGCCCCGCGCGCCTTCGTCGTCGCTGGCGGCGAACCGTTCCAGGAAGCGCTCCCGCTCCGCGCGATATTGCTTCACCGCAGCGCGGTCCACCTCCAGCAGCTTGCGGTCGGTCTCGTCGGAAAGATCGCTGCGCTCGTAGTTGGCGACCGCGCTATCGAAGGCCTCGTCCGCCTTGGCCAGAGCCGCCACGGCTTGCGCGCGGCTGCTTGCCTCCGGCGACAAGGCATAGCGGTAGAGCGACACGCGCATGGTGCTGACGGTATCGCGCAGGTCGCTCAGCGTTCGCACGCTGGCGAGCGTGTTGTCATTGAAGTAGGTAAAGCGCTCCTGCGACTCGCGGAGCTGCCAGAGGCCGCCAACTCCGACGGCAAGCATGGCAAGCAAGGCCAGCGACAAGGTGGCCAACAGGCGTTGAGTAATGTTCATGGCACATGATCAGTGCGCGCGAGGGCGACACCGATTCTCCAGGAAAGGTGGACGATGACATGCCTCCCCGTGGGCAACGGGAACGGGGCCAGGCAACCTGCTTTCGAAGCGCGCTTGCAACAATCTCGGGATCCGGCGGGCCGTCTTTTGAACGACTCTCACCTCCGCCTTTACGGCAGCCTCCGGAATAGCTGAAGCAGAATCGTGAAATAAAACGAAAATAAGCGATGATATTAGGAGTAATCCTAAAAATCGAAGAGGATAAGAGACTATGAGAGGGAACGAGATGCCTGATCAGGCGGAAACTCGACGAAGGAAGGTATCGCCGCAGCGGAAGACGTCCGTGATCGGATCGCCAGAAAACAAAAAGCGCCACCGGTGAGGGTAGCGCTCTGTGCTTGACAATCTTGGAGGCGGGGGTCGGAATCGAACCGGCGTACACGGCTTTGCAGGCCGCTGCATGACCACTCTGCCACCCCGCCGGGTGACGGCTGCTGGATTGTAACCGCATTCGCCAGACCCTGCCGGGCTGCGCTTGCGCATTACCATCACAAACAAAAAGGGAAGCGGTGCTTCCCTTTGGGATTGGAGCGGGAGACGAGGCTCGAACTCGCGACCTCAACCTTGGCAAGGTTGCGCTCTACCAACTGAGCTACTCCCGCA